>CAYMBK010000062.1:0-10326 GCA_964388645.1 uncultured Planctomycetia bacterium
GTCCTTTTTTTAAAGTTTCCTTTAAACATCTCCCAGTAAAGCCACACGCTTGTACTGTCGCAATATTTCCCGGCAGGCTGCCGCCGTATCGGGAAAGTGTTAAGCGGTTTGCTTTCCCTCGCGGAATCTAGATACTCTACCATTTTGTAAACCCAGGGAGACGCTTTCTGGCCCCTATACTTTACTTCCAGAATGGTTTGCCCCGGCCATGTCCTTCTGAAATTCTCCATCCCCGTGAATAAAGTGGGATTATGCAGGTCATCGCATCCTATCCAACGGACGTTCATGTCGAGCGTCATACGCAAATACTCAATATCTTCCGGATCTATTGAGATATCCGGGTTTTCGGGGTCTTCTGAAGCCAGTATGGCTCTGAGGTATTTTCCTGCCGGAGATCCGTATATCTCTTTCCAATACGCCCGGTCCGGCCCGTTTTTCATACGGTCTTTGTACTGCCGCGCCAGCGGCACAAGCCTTTCAATTAATCTTTCGGGCTTACCATCGGGACTGACAAATTCCAGCCTTTCATAACTTACCTGCACCGTCGGAACAAGCTTATACCCTTTAAGATAAGAACAAAACTCTTCCAGCCCCGATTCCGATCCGGCGTCCCCGCGGCAAGCTTTCCCTTGATACACATCGGGAAGCCAGGCATAGTTGACCTCCCTGTCAATGTCGCTTTCTTTGAATATTATCGTTTCGCCTTCTATTGAAACCCTATATCCGTCCTCTGTAACCTCTATGCCGTCGGCTTCTATCTTCCTTCCGGTCGCTCGGTCAACTCTGAAAAAAGCCGGCTTTCCCTTTGCCGCGCCTACTTTGAAAAAATCTTCGCCCTCGCCTCCGGCCCTGAAGATATATTCGCGGCCGTTAGCTCTTACCGTGCCTCCGTCAGCCAGAGCGAGTATGTGGGGGACAGCCCATTCCCAGGCTCCGGTCTCGAATTTCCACATCCTTGTGTCGAGACGGTTCTTTATTTCAAGATGTACTTTTCCCTTGTCCTCCTCGGTTTGGCCGGCCAGCTCTAAAAGCTTAACCTTGGCCTCGGAAGATGTGTACCCTCCGGTTTCTTTAGGCAATCTTGAAAGAATATCCTCAAATCTCTTAAGTACGATAGCCCCTTCGGGTATGGATAGTTTTATATTTTCGATGAAGTCCCCGGCGCTCATATCCGCGGCTGTTTCCTGATTTTCTATGAACTTAATGACCTCCCGGTCACCATACCAGCGTATTCTGGCCTTGAACCTGTATTCGCGGTAAGCGTTCTCCCGCGCGAAATATGTTAAAAGCGCCGGCAAAGATCTTGCCATATCTCCCGTTTCTTTAAAAGGATGCCTTAAGAAATATCCGATGCTTTTCCATGAGTACCCGGGGGTGTCCAGGTAAAGGCTATGGTTATAGTAATAGGTCTTGGTAGGGTTAAATCTGTCTCCCGTCATACCCATAGCTTCCATCATATCCCTTGTAAGCCGGGGCTCGTCGTTGGAATTTTCGAGCTCAAATTTTTCTTCTCTTCGGTTAGGGTTCAGTTCCGCGTCATGAAACGCGCGTTGGATACGCAGCCACTTTAAGGCGGACATGGCGATCATGCCGATAACTCCAAACGCTAGAATAATAGACAGGGGCACGGACGGTTGAATAAGCAGAAAAGACAAGCCGAACATGGCCACGGAAATTATCGCCAGGTTCTTGACCGCCGTCATCGCTGGAATTTTTGCCCTCCACCTGACCACGATAAAAAAGTATGTGAGCAGCGACTGCATTACCAGGTTCAATCGCGAGCCTAAAAGCCCAAGAATAAAACTTCCGATCATAAGATACAATGAAACGCCTCCTAAAACACCTGCCGTGGTACCGGCGGCTACCCTGAAAGACGACCATGCCGCGGAAGAAGGGATCGCGGCAAGTAAAAACACCAGGGACGCGCCGACGGCCGCCAGCGTCAGAGTTCCCACTGTTTTTCTTACCGCTGACCATTTCTTTCTAATCGCTTCATGCCGGCTGTTTTTCGAGGGAATAGCCCTGTAGGCTAATCGCAGAGCGAGATCAACGACCGAAAAGACCATGAAAGACAGCAGCAAAACGGCTAATCCCGCTTCCCTGTAAGGCAACAACGATCCCGAGGAAAAATACACTATTGCCAACGTTCCTATCAAAGCCGGTATTTTAGCCGCTATCCGATTAACCGGATATTCATCACCTAGAAAGATCTTGAGCGGGTTTACAGAGACTCTTTTCGCCTTTGCCCCGGTTCTTGACGTTATCGCTCCCGCGAGTTTTTTAACAGCTATCTCCAAAATGGAGGCAACAAGCACTACTCCGCCGATCCAAACCATAACTTTCGTAAAAGGATAGTCCCGGGCGATAACTCCGCCCCATTCAAAGGCTTTAGAGTACAGCAGGTCAAACCACGGATTATAGACCTGGCCTCCGGTCAATAAAGAACTGAATATCATGGGCGCGGCGTATCTCAAAGCGACCGCGGCGGCGATAACCCATTTCCATATATTCAGAAGCCTCAACAAAGTCTCTGACTGTGCCAGCTCTAATTCCCTCTTCCTGGTCTTTATCGGGGCTATGAAAGGAACGATCACCCTCATATACAGGACTCTCGCGGGAATGCCCAGAAAAAACGCGCTGAATATAGTGATGGGCATCCCTATCACGGCCGTTCCTATTATCAATATTTCCAACCATGCGGTAAATTGGGCCCAGGCCGCAAGAGGCGGAAAACCCACCAGATAGAATGAAGACAGGACGGCTCCCGCCGCGAGTGATATCGGAAGGAAAGTTTTTCTGACGCTTTTTATATATACTTCCGGTATCTTTCTAGTTAAAACAGACACAAGGCTTTCTATCGCTACGGCAGCCATGACCGCGAGCCAGATCCATGTAAAAACCGTAAACCCCGGATACCTTAAGGATAGAATATCGTAAAAATAATTGACTCGCAGCAAAGTGCCCGGGCCGGTTATCATCGAAGATAAGAATACCATCGCTATTGCCGAAACGGTAAAGGTAAGCAGCCGTCTAAGCGATGCCAGCCGCGGAGAGTTATCGCGGGACCTTGCTATTATAAAATTAAAAGCCGGCGGCGCCTGGTATATGCGGTTGATACGTCTTGAGAATAATCCCAGGGTATAGCTGGTGACCAGCAGATATCCCGCGCCGATCACCGCGAAAACCCCCAGTATTTCCAAGAATTTAAAAATATCGACATATGAAAGGCCAGGCGGTGCCGCCAATAGCGCCGGCAACATTGAAGAGGCCGTCTTTAACAATAACCCCGTAACACCTACTACTACTGTTTTCAGGAGAGCTCTTTTCACCTGACTGTCGTTTTTTCGAAAAAACCCCGACACCTTTCTTATGGCCATTTCCACGAAAGCGGATGCCGCAAGGACAACAACAACCCATCTGCCAATATCCACAAGGGGTTTGGCCGCTATTATGGAGCTGTATATATCCGAGACAACTTTCGTCACATACGCGAAAGTCAATCCCGATCCCATGGCCTGCGGCTGGCTTATAAGGAACGGGACCGCGAAATTCAGAAAGACAAAAGATACCCCCAAAACGAACCACAACTTGAATAATCGTTTTATTCCTTCCTGCATATCCATACCTACGGAGTTTTTCCTTATTTTAACGAGCCCCAGAAGGAACGGCACTCTCACTCTCAACATAATGTCGTTCCTGAAGAATCCGGTAAGGAACATTACGCTTATAGACAAAGGCATTGTCAAAAATATTGACGCTGCCGTTACGATCTTAGTTACTTCCACCGCTTGGACCCATGAAACCACGGGGGGTATCCCCGGAAACATCATAGCGGCGGCCAAACCCGCGATAAAAGCCAGATAGATCCCGGGTTTTCTCGCGAAGGATTGAAGCTGTCCCGCCGTTTCTTTGTCGCTTGATTTCAACCGCGCCATAAGGGTACTGGCAGCCGTCGTAAAGGCAACTACGGCTCCCACGAAAAACAAGGCCTCAATGCCTGGAAAAGCCCTGGTTAACGACAGGTAGGACGACAATACTCTCCCGGGAACGGCCGGAGCCGACGTTTCCGAAAAGGGTCCGATATTGACACATCCGGAAAGAAGAGCAACGATGGACAAAACGAAAAAAATAACGGCGATGATCTTCCCCGGGCTTTTAGGCTTGTTCCGCACTACTTCAGCGGATCCTCCTCGCGTATATCCTTCGCTTTTTAATTCCGCCCTGTCGGGCCTTCCAATATGCCTGGGATCCTTGTTTTTTCCTATCCGTGTTATATCCCTGGCTTTTTTGAAGATCGAACGCGCTATGCCCGATATGAACAATATGGAAAATATTATCCACCCGGGAGAACGTTCGGCGGCCCGGGACATATCGTCGGGTGAAGGATCTTCTATATAGGCGATGTCCATTCCAGGCGGTATTTCTTGTCCGGGCTCTATTATCAATTCCCTGGCAACGAATTTATCCACGAAAAACCTGTATGGTACGGTGTTATTATATTTTATCGATCCGGAAACAGGAGCCCTTATAACACAACCGCGTATCTGCTCATCATAGAAAGCTATCCTTCCCTCACTTTCCCTCGCAAGCTGACGGTATTCTTCCGCCATGGCCTCGGCTTCTTTTATTCTTAAGTTCAGTTCTATCTCTCTAAGGCGCGCATCCTGCTTGAGAGTTATTATGTTCCCGTTAGCCTCGTTCAACCTGATACCGGCTAGTTCCAGTTCATATAAGTCCCTCTTTTCCCTTGCCCGGGCGGAATTAAAACCGCCCATCGAACGATCGGACCCTATATCAGAATAGTTTCGGCTGCTTTCCCTAATGTCATATTCCTCTTTTCGGATCCGCGCTATCCGCCCGGATATTTCGGCTCGTTGCTTCGCACCTTCCCGTAACGCCGCGGCTTCCTCAGCCAGAGCTTCGGCCTGCCTAACCGCCTGAGGATGCAATACCTTGAGGTATTCCTCGAGCCTTGTTCTTTCCGCGTCCGCCAATGAATCGTATCTTTCGGCTTGCCTGATCCGGGTTTTAAATTCAAGCTCGCTGCTCTCTCGCATATCTTCAAGTTCGGAAGCGTCAAGCACAAGGATCACTTCTCCTTCCGAAACCATATCACCGTTCTTTTTCGGAACTTCCAGGACCCTGGTTCCCGCGGGACCGCTGGCCGCTCTGTATCCTCTTCTTACCTCCGATCTTACGGGCGTAACTCGCGGGCGTGGTTGAGTCTCCTCATCCTTATATCCCGCGGGACGTTCCTTGAAAAATCTCATAAAAACCTGGCCGTTCCTTATCATGGATCCCGTTCCGACATAAGTGGACCTGGTTACATGCTCAATGGGCACGCCCATAAAACTCAAACCGGTGTTATGCTCATAAAAAACCCACCCGTCTTCTTCAGCGTAGACCTCGGAATCAGCTATATTGCCTTCTATCTCGCCTATAACACGATCATGCAAGGATAATTTCGCGTTCATTATTTCTATGTCTTTCCGGGCTATAACGGCTATGGTTTCTATCGCCGCGAGTTCCTGTTCGATCTGAAATACCTCCACATCAAGCTCTATGCCTGAGCCTTCCCCTATAAATTCGGCGGATGCCAGTTCCGCGAGAGCGCGTCGGTTTGCCATGTTCCTTCGCTGTAGAAGTATCATTAAAGCGTCGTGCCGCGATCTTGCCAGAAGCCCGCTATCGATAAGCTCCATGATCTTTTCGGAAATTCCGGTGAATACTTCTATGTTCTCTTCGGTTATTTCCCGGGTTTCCCGGGCCCTCTGTCTCATGTTCTCCCCGCCGGCGGCTCTTGAGGTATGAAGCTCACGCGCGGCCTGTAACCTGTCCTCCAGCGCCTTCTTTTGTTTTTCGGTTTCACCTAGAACATAAGCCGTATTGTTCCTCTGCCTTTCCAAAAGAGCCCTGGACGCGCGATGTCCGTCAAGAAGTTCCTTATGGCTCTCCATTTCAAACCGTACAAGAAGCTGGCCTTTTTCCACTCTGCCTTCTTCCGCTATCTCGGCGATCATGGCGCCGGTTTCTCCTTCCCTTCCAAAATGGATAGGGGTTACGCGGCTTCTGACGGGTATTCCGGCCTCAGATACGCTATCAGGGAATAAAGACGTCCTGTCCTGGGCACCTGATGGCCTTTCGTTTTCCTCGGTTTGCGTTGTTGATCCGACTTTTTCTATTTTCATGAACGGCCCGGGGCCGGCAATGGAACCTTCACCGAAAAACCTTTCTCTGGAAACTCTTTTTAACCTCATTCGAAGAAAATTAAAAGGAACATCGTGGATAAAAGAAACTTTCCCGGACGCGGGAGACCTGATAACGCATCTACCTATAGCGTCACGGTAGAACGCTACCCTTTCTTCTTCTAATGTCTGATTTTCCCGGGCCAGCCTTGACCTTTCTTCCGCGGCTTCTATTTCCGCGCGGAAAGCATCCATCTCGGAAACATAGCCGTTTTGCAGGATAAGCAGATCAAATTCCGCGGACCTTACCCCGTACAAAAACGCCATTTCATCAATGAAGGCCGCCCTTTCTTCCATGGCGGCGCGCTGAACATTTCCTTCAAGCCTGTCAATGACAGCCTGCGCCGTTTCACTGCCTTCGTCCTTTGTTCTTTCTTTCGCGTCTTCCAGTATCCTTTGCTGCAGAGAAACCACTTCTTCGGCTGAAACACGCCTTTCTTTTCTTGCGCTGTAGTTTATCTCGGCCTCTCTTAATCGAGCCTGAAACCGGCGCAATAAAGCCGGATATTCCCGGTCTCTGTAGAACTGCATTCGCCCTCTAACCGCCTCCAGTAGCAAGTCCGCTTGCATCGACACCCGCGAGGTTTCAAGAACTCTTACTTCCGCCTCGCTCAGCATATTCCGCAATATCGAAGTTTCAAGCTCAGCGAGTACCTGGCCCTGCTGTACATATTCCCCGTCTTCTACATGCAATTTTTTTACCGACGGGTACACTATGCCCGAGGCGCTATCGTAAGATGTGCTGACGTCGGAACCCACGTAAACGGTTTCTGTTCCGGATGTTTCGGATATTTCCCCTGCCACATCTTTTTCCGCGTCAACCACTCTCATGAACTCCTGTTGATATCCTACCGTTACTCCCGGGCCTATGATGAGGGTCCTGACAACCGGGTCTATCTCCCATCCGAACAGCCTCGTTCCCTCGTGGTTTACATGGGATACTTTCCCGTCTCTCGGCGCCAGGACAACACAATTGTCTATGTTTTCTTGTATCGATCTCAGTTTGTCGGTTTGAAGCTCGAACCTTTTCTCCGCGAAATTAAGATCATTTTCGGCTGTTTCCAGGGCCGTTTCAAAACCGGCCGTTTCACGGGCCATCTCCTCGTCAAGTATCTCTATTTCTCTTTTTCCTCTCTCCGCCGTAGAAAGAGCCTCTATTAACTGCGCCATACTTTCCGCTCTTAAAATATTGAGCTCGTTCAACCTCAACCGAGCCGTTTCTATATTCACATCTGGCCCTTCGCCCTGATGTTCCTTTCTGGCTCTTTCCAGTTCCTTTTGGGCCAGACTGATACTGTTCTCGACATATTGCAGTCTCTCGCGAGCCGCGGCGGCGAGCTCTTCTGCCGACGCGATACCAGTTTCCTCTTTTTCTCTCAACATCTTCTGCCTCTCCAGGAATGACCTGTAAGAGCTTCTGGCCTGACTGACAACAGCTTCCGCTTCTAATATCATCAGCCTTGTTTCATTGCGAAGCCTTTCCTGTTCGTTTCTCTGCCTTATAAATTCCGAACTGTCGAATTCGGCTATTTTTTGATCCTGTCTGACGAGCTCTCCGTCCTCAGCCACATAAGTGAGCGTCGCGCCGTATCCGGCCCTGTTGTAAAGCCGGTCCGGTCTGACCATGCACAACACGGGGTCACCTTCAGAGGGAACGTCTCTTTCCTCTGCCCGGATCCGCAGCAGCCTTTCCTGTACGGCCTTCTCCGCTTGATATTGATCTCTTAGGGCTATTCGCGCAAACGGGACCCCCGAAGTTACTATAGCCCCCGGACCCACTATGAATTCTTCTCTCAGCGGTTTCAATTCTACGCCGCCGTGCGAGAGCATCTGGTCGTGAAGATAAACTACCACTCCTTCCGTTTCGGACCTTATCACGCATTTTTCCGCTTCTTTCGCGTAAAAATCCACTCTGCCGAGCGCGATCCTCACATTCTCTTCGGCAAGGCGAAGCGTTTCTCTCCCCGCGGCTATATTAATTTCCAATTCCCTTAGCCGCGCTTCTCTTTCCCGGGCAAGCTGTCTCCAAAGGGTTTCCGCTTCTATCACATCCACGTACGCGTTCGAAACTGATAATATCTCCGAGTTCAGTTCAATAACCGCCGCATTGTAAAGAGAACGGTACTCTGACAGAATATTTTCGGGCACAGATCCGGTAGATCTGTTTTCGCCGAGGGTTTCAAACACCCCCGCGATGACCCCAACCCTTTCTCTGACGGCGGCGGCTTTCGCCTGTCGGGCTTCGTAAACCGACCGCGCCTCGTTGAAATAAACTCTCGCCGCTTCGACCCGGGCCGAACCTTGTTTTTCCGAGAGGTACTCTCTTTCAGCCCCTCTCAGAGAAAATTCCGCTTGCCGAGCTTGTCTTTCGGCTTCCATGAGCGTGATCTCAGCGTCTTTTCCTGCCGCTACCAGAGCCGAATCGTCAAGTACCGCTACAATATCTCCCGGACTGACGCTCGCACCCTCAGGAACGATCGTTTTTATCGGAAGGCCCATACTGCCCGACCGTGTCGCCATGCCGGTAAGCACTTTTGATCTGACCTCGTTATTTTCCGTCCTATCGGAAGTGGGGGGCCCTTCCATGTTTTCCGGGCTTACTATACGGATCAGTTCCTGGCCGTTGGATACAGAACCCCCCTCGCCTATCATCACATTACCGGCCGGCTTTATAGGAAAACCAAAAACATATATTCCTCTGACATGTGAATATTTTACTTTTCCGGAAGAGGGGGCATGGACAACACATCTGTCTATGTTCTCTCTAATAAAGTCTATCCTTTCCGTCTGTCCGGCAAGATCTTCTCTAAGCGATCTCAAGGCGGATCCTAAAGTATCTTCTTCTTTTTTCAATTCCTCTATTTCCCCGGCCCTTCGCGTATCAAGAAATTCGAGTTCACTTTCCGCTTCCTGAAACTCTCTTCTTGCCGCGGCTTGGGCGGAATACAGCACGGTTCTCTCTCTCTGATGATCGTTAACTCTCTCACGAGCGGCGATGTGCGCCAGAGTATCGGCCGCGCTGAGCTTAGCCAATTGTTCAGCTCTTTCTTCGGCCTCCAAAGCTAATTCTATATTGGCTTCCGCTATTTTGACGCTTTCCAATATTCGTCCCAGTTTGAACTCGGCTGACCTTAATTTTACTTGCGCTGTTCTTCTTTCCTGATCGTATCTGTCACTTGCCGATCGTCTCCTTATCCCTATAGCTTCAAGCCTTTCTTCGGCGCGAAGAATTCGTGTCCGGGTTTCATTTAAGAGTCTCAGTTGGCTGTCGAGTTCTCTTTGAAAAACAGAATCATCAAATTTAACGACCCAATCGCCTTGCTCGACAAAACTTCCCTCTTCCCTTATGTCTATTACCGTAAAGCCCCCCATGCCGCCTAAAGGCCTCAGTTCGCAGATAAGGGCAACACCCGTTCTCTCTTGCGTAGAAGCCCGTCCCGCGTCGGAGAATAAGTTCCCAATATCAGTTCTTATTCTTTCGTATACGCTTGATATTCCCGGACTTCTTTGTGAACGTTCTGTGTCTGCTTTCATTTTTGTTCTACTCGGAGCGGAAATATCTTGATCCTGTCTCGTTCCAGCCTGCGGTTCCACGGCTGTTTCTCTTTCACTGTCAGTCCGGGCCGGCTCCTCTTGTAGAACAGAAGCCGTTACTACAGGTTCCCCCGATCCCTGAAAATCCGGGATATTGTGAGATACTCTGTTCAACTCACGCTGGAAGGCCCTCGTTGCCGCGGGATCGGCTTTAAATTTCCCATGCCCCTGCCTTACGTCGAATACCGTTATTTCATCCTGCCCTTGCGGGCCTGTTCTGGCCGCGGCTAGTGGTTCTCCTCTCGGATCGTGAATAACAACGACTTCTCCGTCTTTACTCAAACCTTCTTCAACGATTATCATCCGGCCGGCTAAACTCCTCCGGTCTTCATCTGATATATCTTTCCCTGACCAGAGGATCCTTATCTCCTCTCCGGCGTCAAGGTACACATCCCTTCCTCCGGCGCATTCACCGATGCTCCGTATCCTTCCGTTCGACTCCGATAAACTAAAACCGGAAATGTTTATCCTTTCCTCGGAAATGTTC
>CAYMBK010000063.1:0-9570 GCA_964388645.1 uncultured Planctomycetia bacterium
CTGGCCGCTGACTTGTGATGGGGTCTGGCCGCTGAATTGCGGCGGCAACAGGGGGTCTGGCCACTGACTTGCGGCAAACACCGTCGATGGGGCCTGACCCCCTTGACTACGGAACGTCTTTGCGAGGGCGAAGCAATTTCCTGAGTGCGCGCCGCCTGTTAGTCGTAGAAAATTTTAAAGTAAATCGTTGACTTTTTCACCTGAAGGATATAAACTAAAAGAGTAAAATTTGAAAAAGTAAGCCGTTTTAGGTTCATGGAGCAATGGTGCAAGAGGGTGTAAATATGGATCGTGGGTTTTTAACTTTGTGTTTTTCTAGAATTACAGCGCTTTTTGCCGCGATGAGGGAGGGATCTTTTACGAGAAACTGACAACTGGCCGAGTTCATTTTCGTCTTATCGCCGGAGTAAAAAAGGAAGGTTATTTGTGAAGTTCAGCCGTCGAATTTGCATGTTATTTTCTTCGGATTATTGTGAGTTTTGGCCTTTTTTGCGACATTCGGTTAGGTAGAAAATAGTTTGATATATTTTGTTTGTTTTTGTCCTACTATATGGTACAATTAATTAAGTAAGGCAATATAAAAGTTAGAAAACCGGAGGGTAAAGCATATGAAGAAGCCCACATTCATTGATAGTTTATTTAGCAAGGAATGTAGCGGGGATAGGCGGGAAGAAAACCACGCCGATATGTCTTTAGCGGTATCAAACGATGAAATGCATGGCATCTCCACTTGGAGAAAACGCCATGCATTTTTTATTAAGACAGTGTGCTTGGCCGTCAGCCTGATATTTTTGCACGAACAGATCGGCTGGTCTCAGGAAGGAAAGGCGGTTTGGGCGCAAACCAGATTTCCCGGCGTTACTTATGCTGAAAATCTCAGGCTCAACGGGATAAAGATACCCTATGACCTCGGGAGAACCGGAGAAGTAGAAGCAAACGGCGGGCAGGAGACGATCATACACATACAGGACGCGCATGCTTCTCTTTCCGCGCAGGAGTCGATTGCCGGCTTACTGGATTCCTTGGTCACAGATTATGCCCGGCGGTTAATAGCTCTCGAAGGAGGGTCGGGCTTCGTAGATACTTCACTTCTGAAAACTTTTCCCGACAAAGTTATCCGGGACGGAACCGCTCGGCACCTGATGGAAGAAGGGCTCATGAGCGCGGGGGAGTTTTTCTCGGTTACCAGGGACGGAGCGGATATTTCTCTTTACGGCATAGAGGACAACGAGCTTTATCAGAAGAACCTGGAAAGTTTCAGGGCCGTCGCGGAGAAGAGGGCGCAGAGAATAGAGCATCTGGAGGCGTTTCTTGAAGAACTGCGCGCGCTAGACGAAAGGGTATCAACTGAAGAACTAAGCGGCCTCAATAAGAGCTCGGCGCTTCACCGTGAAGGGCAAATGAGCTTTTCCGACTATTGGGAGAACATCCATTCTCTTTCCGGAAAATACGGCATTGATCTTCCGGCAGGCGGAGAACTTGAGAAGCTTCTTTTCTCAATGGAGCTCGAGAAGTCCATAAATTTCGGGAAAGCTAACACCGAAAGAAAAAAGCTTATAGATGAGCTTAGCAGGGGGATGGAAAAAGACGAGCTGGAAGAGCTGGTTTTAAGGTCGCTTGCTTTTAAGCAGAACAAGACTTCACAGGGCGCTTTTCACGAATATTTGGCCGGCCTTGCCGAAAAGCACGGGGCGGAAGCTTCGTACTACCCCAACCTTATAGCTTTCACGAGGTATATTTCGGTCTATGAATCCGTGGACCTTTTGGGGCTTTTCCTCGAAATGGAAGGGTTTGAGGACGCTCTTAGAGAAAAATTGTTCAGGAACGCCGATGAGAGGAAGATATGCGAGATAGCCCAAAAAGCCAGATTGATCAAGCAGCTTTACTCCATGGAGCTTACAAGCAGTGAGTTTGCCCGGCTTAAGAAGGGGTTTGTCAGGATAGTCCCCTCACAGTGGGCGTCTTTCATACGGGAAACCTGCCGAAAATACGGCCTGCCCATAGCCGGAGGATATGATCTGGGGTTCATAACAGAAGAGATAGAAGACGCGATGGATTTTTATGAGGGAGCGCAGGCCAGGGACATGGCCATGCTTTCCAATACGGTAGCGAGAATGAGGGAAGAGGGCGTGAAAGTCGCCGCTCTTGTAACCGGAGGCTGGCACACAGAAAACCTTACGGATCTCATGAAAAAACAGAAACTTTCATACCTTGTGGTTGTACCTGCTTTTGAGTCCGGCAAGGAAAGGCCGTATGTCGCCATACTTACCAACAAAAAAGGAGCGTATCAGGAACTTCTGGATTCCGGACGCTACCAGCTGGCGGTACAGCTATTTTTTCAAAGCAATGTCGATTACGAAGTGCAAACAGATACAACTGAAAATCTCGATAAGCTTTTTCGCGAAATACTAACAGGTAAGAACCAGGACCTAAGGAAAAAGTTCCGTGATATGGTGATATCTTCAAATCGATCGGGAATACCGTGGCGTAAAGTGTGGGTCGAGAATAGAAGGTCATGGTATGAAGAAAAAAAAGGGAGCTTACCGGCAAAGGAGATGGATAAGATCCTTGGGCAGGAAGAATTTAAAGGATTTGTTGACAACATAGTTACGGCCACGCGCGGCGGGAACTTGTACATCAGGTACAAAGGCCATGACAACAAAATGAAATACGTATCCATAGATCGTCATGGCCAAGGTATCGTTGTGACAGCCGAGGACCTGGACCTGCGGAACAGAATAGATCGCCTCATAGACACTCCTGCGAGTCAGGATAGGTATGAACCTCCCCGTTTGACAGAAGCGCCACCGGCGTATGGTGGATTGACAGAGAAAGAAGAGGGAAGGTTGGATAATCTTGCAGGGCTCGGGTTGCTGGATCAGGAGGATTCTGATGAAGTTAATAAATGGCGTCCGGTATTGCGCTATGCGCCCAATACGATAACAAAGAAAATAGCCATAATAGAGGCCGTTAAGTATCTCAAAGGCGAAGAATATTCTCCAAAAGATATAAAGCCTTCGGATCTTACCGCGCCTTTTAAGGATCTGGAGGAGGAAAGAGATAGCGTTCTTTTTATATTGGGCGTGGACATGGAAAATACCACATACAAAGAAATGGGGGTAGATGAGGTAATATCCAGGATACGCAATGTGGAGAACTTGGGTTTGGTGGAAGAAGGTTATGTTACCGGCAAGTTTAACGGGGTTTTAAGCCTCTTGAGTTATTCCTCAAGTACCGGGACCCTCGAAGATAAGAAAAACCTTATCAACGAGATCCGCGTGCTACGCGGAGAAGACCTGCTCGTTCCGGGAAATTTCAGTGTATCAGAATTTGCTCCGTCGGTGGCGGAACTTGATAAGAGAAGAAACGATCTGGAGTTTCAAGCGCCGCGAGAAAAAGCCGAAAAAGCACGGTTGATCGACCTTATTAAAAATGCGAATACGTTAAAAGATGCGCTCGAGATACTGGGTAGACAAGAATTCCTGAGTATAGCGGAAGATTCAGCGGTAAAGTCTGCCGTCGAGGTTAAAAGGGGATATGTCATACGTGAATTTGTAGATGATATGGAAGAAGCGCAAAGCGAGGAAGATATCTTGCGCATACTCAATCTTGCTGGTATCGGATTGATGATAGAGGAAGAAAAAAATGTGGAAGATGAGATAGGAGAGCTGAAAGTCGCCGCGGCTACTGCCAGAAACCGAATACTGGAACAAACAGACATAGGAGAGGCTCACGTACCTGCAGATGCGGTTGTCGCTGAAGTATCTGCGCCAGCAACGCCTTCAGAAATGTCTATTGACGAGATTGAAGCCGCGTTAAACCAAGGAATGAAAGATGCTGAAGAGATCAAAAGTTTGCGAAAACAAGTAACAACTAGAGCACGGTCTACTAAGAGGCCGGGTATGGAAAAAAGACTAGTGCATTGGAAAAAATATATAGAGGGAAGGTTGAGAACAGCTCACGAAAGAAACCAGGAAATAAGACAAGCGATAACTGCCAACTTAGAAACATTAGCTGCAGTCTGGGCTGAACAGGGAGATGCATATGGCGGGGCTTCTCGTGATAGGTTTTATTTGGCGGGCAGATCTTCGGGTCGTTTGGAAGGATTGCTGGAAGAAGCATGGCGGGATACTGTTGGCAGGATAGATAAGATATTAGATGTTAAGCACCTGGCGGAAAGCGGAGCGAACAGCCGGGAAAGAGCCGCCAACCTTAATAAAAAGAGTAAATTCTGGAAGGACTTAAGGGCGGCCGAAGAAGCCATTGAAGCCGCTGAAGAGAATGTCCTGTCTTGGGCTAAAGATGTTCAGGCCTATGACATGGAGACTGTCAAAGGCCTGGCTGATGAAAATAAACAAAAAGAGACAATAGATAAATGTTTTAAGGCCGTTAGAGAATCATCTGATCTACCTGAATCCTGGAAAGACGATCTTCAGAATCTAGATAATACTGATTTCTATGAGTCTCTTGTAGAGTATGCGGCCGCTATAACCAAACTAAGTAACGCAAAAAAAGCATTTGAAGATCTGAAGAATTCCCAACAAGATCCGGAAGCCTTCGCGGAGTTTTCTCGCGTAGAGCTTTTCTATCAGCTGGTGTCGGGAAGCGTCCGTTCAAATTCTGACAGAATTGATGAAAAGATAGAAGAGATGGAAGAGCTCAAAGCCGCGCTTGAAAAGAAGAAAGACGAGAGGCCTTGGTTTGCGAGGTTTTTAAACTGGTTTGCCGAATGGAGGATACGGCGTATACCGTTCGTTATAGCGCGGCTTCAACGATCAAAGGTGGATTTTCTTTTCAGCGAACTGGAAAAAAAGATGGTCTTCCACGCGAACAAAGAATTTGAGGATGATCCCATACTGAATGACGTTTCGAAAATAAGCGTTCTTGTTTCAGGGGGGATACCCGTTCTTCATGACATGGTTCTGCAAACTTACAGCGAGATCAAGGGTGCTCCTCTGACCGACATGGACAAAAGAGACATAGCCAAAAGGTTAGAGGCGTTATTCGCGGATCGTAAAGACTTGATACGCGAGCAGATAGATGTATTTCTTGGCCGCACTCCCGGACAGAATTACGGTTTTATCAACGATTATTTCGAGCTTGGCGTTCTTCCGGAAGATGAAAGTTTAAGTAATGAGCAAAAAAATGTGCTGAATAGTGTACAAAACGATCTTGTCGAAGCGGCTTTTCTTGATTTTAAAATAGAATGGAAAAGGTATCAGGCCGGTATAGGAGTGGGAGGTGCGTCTGATGAGCTGAAAGGGCTTGTAAAGGATAGAGCTAAGCTATACGAAAACATAGATGCGGCATCGGAAGGCCTTCTCGAAATATCCGGGGTAAGTTTACCTGGAGAAGCCGTGGCTGTTCCGGTTTTGGCAGGAGGCGCGAACCGTTTTGTGAAAGCCGCGCTTATCTTAGCCGTGGCCAGCGTGGTGCTGGGGGCTGTCGGCTGTGTCGGCCAGCAAAGCTATGTGGTTAACAGTGACATGATGAAATACGCCCAGGCGGAGGGTTTACTTCAGCCTGGAGCGGAGATGTCTGAGGCCGGGGATCCTGCGCCGGAATATGCGGCTGCCGTTCCGGACATCCAGGCTCCGGAAGCCGGTTTTTCCACGAGATTGTATCCCGAGACTATACGCGCAATGCTGGCTGAGAATATTGCCCGTACAGAAAGTTCATTTTTCTCAAAAACAACGCTTAATGAGAGCTCCAGGTACCTATTTTTCGATGCCCAGGGGCAGCTTTTGACCGGCATAGAGCATATCCTTGCCCGGGCTAATACTTTTGTGGACAGGCTTGATGAAGCCGAAGGACGACAATCTGTATCCGTCATATTGGAAAGGCAAAGGGAGGAAGATGCGAAACGATTAGAAGTTTTGCGTGCAGAAGAAAGAAAACAACTTAAAGAAAAGTTAGGCGCTTTTGTGGAGAAGCTAAGAGGCCTTTTACGCAAGGTTCCCAAGGTAGACCGCCGGATAAATATCGTTTCGGGCTTGCGCGAAAAAGCGAGCCCTGATAAGCCTGTTTCCGGTTATCCCGGACAGCTTTTCCATGTTCCCGCCGCAAGCCGGGCGATATCGACACAAGACGGCACTATAGGTGAGGTTTTTGAAAGTCCGATCGTTCTGCTTTCTTCCGGGAATGGCATCACGAAAGGAGACATATCGGTAAATGTGCTCGACCAGAAGGGCCTTGAGACCCTTGTGAATAAAGGCTGGAGTTTCACTCTTGGGCATCCTAAAAAGGCCAGGGCAAGGGTGTTGACACCGGAGCAAGTGTCTGAGAGTCTGGAAGAAAACAGCCAGCGTGAAGACCTTTTTGCTGTAAGCGGTCCCCAGCAAGACGGTGAACTGCCCGGCCCTGATAGCGGAAGATGGTTCCAGGTGGCCAAGCCGCACGCGGTCCGGTTGTTGCCGGCGGTACAAGTCTGGGTACAGGATCCTTATGGCATGCGCATATACCTTAATAAAGAAGAGGCCGCCGAAGCTTTATCGCAAGGGCAAAAAGTCTATGCCCGCAACCATGTTTCCGGAAGGAACATTGGAATAAGTAACAAGGAAGATCTTGATAAGATTACAGTTAGCGACATTTTGACAAGAGTAAAATCCGATATATATTTTTCGCAAGTCGAATATGACTACCACATGGCGCTGGCTTATCTTGAAGACGGCAATTACATAAAGGCGGGAGAGCTCTTTGAGCGTATAACAAAAAACGAGAATATCTCGCGGGGAGACCGGAAATACATAAAAATGGCCGAAGACAGAGTAAAAGGGCTGAGGGTAGAAGCCAAGAAGAGGCTTGAGGCTATCGGGTGGTCGGCACGTTTAGCCACACAATTTCTCGGGCTTGTACCCGATGAGAGGATGCCTTATGTTATAAGCGCTATCCATACCTATTCTGAGGTGCAGGGGCAGATGGAATGGAACAGGGTTAGACGCGCTATTTTGCGGCATAAAGCTACCGGAACAGCATCTTACGGATCCCGTCCGTTCGAGAATACATTCGGACTACGGGTAGCCAAAACCGCGTTTGTGCTTTCGCCTCGTGGCGGGGCAACAACCGAGACCATGTATGTCGATCCGAATACAGGGGATAACGAAAATATAAAGGAAAAACTTTCCTGGGGAGGTGACCTGACAGTAATTTTCAAGCTGGCCGATGAGAAGGACACTTTTTCCGTAGATGTCGCGGTGCCCTTAAGCGGGGAAACGGCTCCGGGTGTGAGTTTTCTGGTTCTGGCTCATATTGCTGACGGCCATGGTGTTAATCTTTCTCATGTATTTGATGCCGCTCCCGAGGGCAGACCTACCGTGCTTTTGAAGTATAAAGGTGAAACGACACCCACAAAAGATGTTATAGACAGTGTTGTTATACTCGCGAAGAACGTACTTAGCCATTTTGGTTTGGGGACACCCGCTTCAGTGGTTTATTCAGGGTACCAGGGATTTGAACATATGGTTCTCTCTGCTCAACTCAAAAAGCTTCCACCTGTGATAGGAGAAAGGTTTTTTATTGAGGCCGGGGATTCAGACGGGGTACCTGCTGAAGGCGGATTTAAATTCCGGCCGGTTTCTATTCCCCGGAAAGATCTTTTGCCTGGATGGCACAAAGAAGCAGGTCATGCGGAACCCCGGAGGCTTGAGGGAACCCCTGCCGTCGAGGGACAAGACGGCACCCCAGAAGTTCCGGAATTTTTTCATACTATCATGACCAGGCATTTTTCCCGAGAGCTTGCCCTTCTATCGGTCTTTCCCGACGATGCAGAAAAGAAAGAAAAAGCGGTGCAGAGGATCGCGGCGGGTATCATAGGAAGAAAACTGAACGCCGAAGAACTTCCCGGGTATCTTGCAATGAAAACTCCCAAAGAAGTACGTCTTGCTTTGGCCGGAACGCCGGATATGAGGAGAAACGCGACAGAACAGATAATTAACGGGAAAAGGTATAGGGTAATGCACACAATACTGGGGCAGATACGCTATAGCATACCTTTGGAGCGTTCGCATGTCTCTGTGGATGGTCAGGAAATGACGGTCATTCTCCAGATATTAGACAAAAGAGGTGTGCAGATAGGTTCGTTATCCGAGACATACAAGAACGGTATTCTTTCAAATATCGAGATCGTGGATAATGCCGGCAATGCCGCAAAAAGAAGCTACGTTAATGGCAAAGAGGATCTAAGAAGCTATTTTATCCAGGGGCAGTGGCAGAAAGACGATGACGGCAACAGTTACCGTGTGGGAACCGAATATGTCTATAGTGAGAGCGGCAACCAGCTGGCGCGTTACCATGTGGTAAGAACCGATAGTATGGGATCGGGGTTGGTACGTTTGACGAACGATGTTTATGAGCGCGACGGGTCCGGAAAGTTTCAAAACAAAAAATCTTACATAAGCGTTTACGAAAAGATGCCTTTAGGCCTCCTTGGACGGTATTATGGCGGATATGAGATAGTACAAGTGGACGGCGGCAGATGGACAGTTAAACAGCTAAATGAAAATAATCTGCCCATGGGGGTAACGGAAGTGGAGGAGAGGCCGGGCCTTCCGCTTTTTTCTGAGATTTCCGATGGCATCAGAGGCCCCGACGGAGTTGTCGACATTTCCAGGGTCCTGAGCATTCCGGGGGACGAAAAGAACTTAGAGACGGTGAAATTAGTTCAGGGAAGAGTAGGAATAGGCTCTTATGAAGTTGATCTTTTCGAAGGGATAGGCTCTCATGAGATTGATCTTCCCGATGGAACACGGATGGTTAGTTCACATGACCCGGAAGATCCAACACAGACGATAAAATTAGAGTTTTGGAATGGGAAGACGCTGCTCGCCAGGTGTGAAGGAGATGACCTTAAGACGGTGAACAGGTCTTTGACCGAAAGGGTGGTTGCTTTTATCCTCGGGGATAAACCGGCTACGATGAGAGTTTCAGGCGCTATTAGAAGTGAGATATTGACGGATAACGTGGAGCTAATGGGGCAGACACCCGCGGGTATTTCAGGATCGAAGGAAGGGGATTTCGGCGTTTTTGAAGATGGTGACAGGTGCCTGGTTTACGCTGTTTCGGACACTGAAAAATATTTCAAGATCTTTTCCGCGGGCGGAGATCATAAGATAACCTATGTTGTTACAAACGATAAAATACTTGTCGTGGATCCAGGAAAGACCCAGCCGAGATTGGAGGCGGTTTTCCCGGAGGGTGGTGGTATGGTAACAGTTGAAATAGTTGATGGAAAAATTATCTTTAAAGGCGCTATCAGTAAAAGGCATATGTCCATAACCGGGCCTGTGAAATTCACGGGAATCGATGGTATAGAACTGAGCTTACAAGATCTCCCGCCGGGAGACAAAACAGATGAAACTTCCGGCGGCAGTGTAACAACGGCCTATGATAAGGCCGTCAACCCCGTATCTTTAACGTATTACTCCCAGGGGTATCCGGCTCCCACCGAGGGCGACCCACATAGAAAGATAAGGAGGGCATTGCTGACGGTCCAACTGAGAGGCGGGATCGTCCCTGAAGACCTCAAGAACATCACCTCCGAAGATTGCGAAGGGTTTACGCTAACCGAGTATG
>CAYMBK010000064.1:0-3509 GCA_964388645.1 uncultured Planctomycetia bacterium
CGTTATCCACAATATCCACAAAAGAAAGAAAAAAGAAGCAAAAAAGAAAGAAAAGACTACTGCTGCTACTATTTTTACCACAGGAAATTGTACACTAACATTTTAGTAACAGCTCATCCGTCCGCAGTGAATCCAACGTCGTCAGGACGTTACGACCGATGACTCCGGATCTTGAGCGGTTCCTGCAGGTTGTCTTTCTCAAGATCACATTGGCTCTTGTCTCGGTTCCGCATGGTTGTTATGATAGCCCGCACCTCTCTCATAGCGGAACGTGAATATCTCATCCTTATGTCGTTCCAGTCTTTTGGCGAACCGAACAAGAAGTTTCTTATCGGGATCGGGGAAATTAAGATCTTTAAGTTGCCTGCGCTGTTCTTTCGCTCGGCGCGGTATCTTTTATTCCACTTTCTCTTTTGGCATGCCCTCTGCAGGTCAATACCTCTCCTTAGTATTTCCATAAGCCTTTCATGACATTTTACCGTTTCCAGGTCTTCACCATTAAGATATTGCCATGTTCGCGGTTTCGGTATATAATCGTCGTATCTTCGATCGGAGCACATTATTCCAGGGAGAAAAACACATGCCCCTCAAGCGACACAAAAAATTGATCTGCTGTGAAAAATGCCAGAACTACTGGACCTGTGAAACCAAATGGTACAGAGGAGAGCATAACAAAGCTAACATCTGTTGTTCTCTGTGCGCCTTCTACACCCAATGCTGGGACCCTCTTTTGCCGGGTTCAAACTCCGGTAAACGGGCTAAGCGCAAGTAAGGTAAGTTTCACATGCCGGATCTCTCGCGCGGCACGATCCATGCCCCGGCCGTTCCCACTGCCACAAAGGTTATCCCGCTGTAAAAAAGTATGGAAAAAGTAGAAAAGAATCTTGCCGCAACCGCTGAAATGATAAGAAAAAATATGAACCCTAAATGCATTACCGCCTCTATGCCGCTAAACACCCTGCCTCTTGCCTCATCAGGGACCGACATATGAACAAGATAATTGGCGCAAGTCACTACCGGAGCGAAAGAGAACCCCATCAAGAATAAAAACGTCCACCTGGCTGCCAAATATCCGTAAGCTCTCTCATTGAGAACAAATAAGCTCAAGAACGCTCCCGCTATGGCAAATCCCGCGAGCATCGACTTGACCTTGGGGAAGCTCTGGCAGAATCTTCCGTATAACATAGCCCCGGCGAAAAGACCGGCTCCCGCAAAAGCGCCCAAAACACCCAGTTCTTCCGTGCTCCCGCTCATGACATCCTGAACAAAAACTATAAGCACACAAAAAACAAAGCCTATCCCTCCCATGATAGCGAAAAGCGCCGCCGCTACTTCTCTCATGATCCCGGGACGCGCTAGATAGCTTATCCCTTCCCGGATCTCTTTCCAGATATTCTTTCTGGCTACGGGCTCCAGCACATCCCGTGCCCCAATGACAGCTTCTAAAGGCCTCTCTTCCCCATATCTTTTTTTGGATGATATCATCAGGAGAAGAACCGCTGAAATAAAATAGGAAACTCCGTCAATATAGAACCCCCAGACAAAACCCAGCCATTTAACCATGTATCCCGCTATTACAAACCCTGCCGCCGCCGCGATAATACGGGTTGTGCCGGCAAGAGTATTCGCGGCAAGAAGCCCTTCTTTCGGCACCACACAGGGAATTATAGCCATCTTAGAAGGTAAAAAAAATCTTGTTATGGAAAATGTCAGGAACACAAGAAGATATACCATGCCCATTCTGCCCGATATCACAAAAAAAGGGATAGCTATCACCATAAGGCCCCGGGCCACATCAGCCGCTATCATCACTTTCTTCCTGCTCCACCTGTCCACGCAGGCTCCGGCTATCGGCCCTATCAGAAAGACCGGAATGACTATCAGGAAAACAAGTTTTGCCACCGCCATAACCGAGCCCGGAGCCCTGGAGTATACCAGCGCGACCAGAGCCATCTGATTCAGCCTGTCACCAAACTCCGAAACCACCTGGCTGGACCACAGCGTGAAAAAATCCCTGCTGAAAAGAGTTTTTCTGAAATGTCCCATTTTTATGAACTAAAAACGACTGGAGCCCGCAAGTGGACTCGAACCACCGACCTAAGCATTACGAATGCTTTGCTCTACCAGCTGAGCTACGCGGGCTCCGATTTTGGGAATGGCGTTAGATCAAGTTTTCTCTTAAGCGCGAGAAACTTTTTATAGAACCCTACTGCTTCTTTTTAAATCCTTCCGTGGAATCCAAGATAGGTTCATATCCATTGGGCCACGGCACAAGAAATGTCCCCACCTCTACTATGCCGGTAGCTCCCTTTACTATGAATCTCGAAAGGCCTTCCAAAAGACCGTGAGACGTGCCGGCGAGAATTCCGGTGCCCTTTCTTTTTTCCGTTACGGAACTCAGTATCTCCCCGGGAGATGACAGTATATTCCATAACCCCGAGTTGAGTTTTTCTACCGGGCCCGGGCCCGATGCCGCGAAAACACATGGGCATGACATAAAAGAAAATACAACGCAAGTGATTACCAGTTTTTTCATTTCTCCTCCCCGGTTACGGCCTCAAAACACATGTTAAAAGGACCGTTACAAATTTTATACTCTAAAACTCTTTTTTGCAAGATGTTCCCTCATATCGCGCTCAAGGACACCCCCCTGATCTTATACACAGAAGATCCCACGGAGGTTAACTCCTGTTAGTTTTTTACGGCAAAGCTTCTGGGCCTCGACCTCAAACAGAAACCTGTACAACCCTATCTTCCGGCCCCTCTATCATGCGTATGATACCGCATTGCTCTGATAAAAGGATCTGTTTGACTATCTCTCCCAGCAGGTCCGGAGCCGCCGCGTGGTTTTCTTCCGCGCTTCCTGAACCCCCTGCCTTTAACCCGGGAAAAAGATCTAATCGGCCTCCTTCTAAGAACATCACACAATTGACCTGGATACTTTCTCCGTACACCGACGCTTGGAACATTAACAACAAGATAAGTAAAGCCAGAACCAGCTTCATGTTCCTCACCCCCCTCTTGCTTCTCAGTCCTCCCAAGACTGTCGCCGCTCTCTCGTCTTCATTATACCTTACCCGAGTTAAAAATTAAACGTGATTCTTGTTCCTCCCGTCCCTCCCCGTAATGACAGCGCTAGCAAGCCCCGTGAAAAATGTCAACTCCCCGGGGTCAGACCTCAAATGTGACATCTCGTGACGTTTCAGTTATCAACTGGAACTCTTAGCCGCGGGCCTCGCTAGCCCGCCGAATTCTTTCACCGCAGTCATCACGAAACCGCCTCGATCTTTCACCACGGCCATCGCGAACCCCGCGAAGCGGGGTGAAGCGATCCCAACAAAAAATATTGCCGTGATCTTTGTCCTTAATACCGCTTCTAAAAACAGAGTGAAAATTCTTTCGAAGATCCGGGAGAACGTCAAGAAAGGGGAGCTTATAACGAAAAACCCTCGAGCTCTCTCGAGGGTTTTTATGGTGCCGCGGGACGGAATTGAACCGCCGACACAAGG
>CAYMBK010000065.1:0-6797 GCA_964388645.1 uncultured Planctomycetia bacterium
GGACTGGGCGGCAAAACCCGCTATAACGCAGTCTTCAAGCATTTCGTATAATCTGCACGTAAGCCATACATCCGCCAAATGGCTCATTATGTCATCTAGATCCGATTCAACTATGACCTTTTCCACGACATCCTTAAGGTCCAGCTGTTCCGTTATAAGTTCCTCCGAAGGCAAAAGTTTTACGGTGAACGGCTTTATGAATTCAAGCGACATCGCCCGGGGATACGTAGCGAACACTTTTCCTATCTTCCCATCCTTCACCCTCTGTATAATGTAATCTTTGGCTTCCAGCGCGGTCTTGTAAAGCCCCTTCTCTTCTACACCTTCTATGCACATAAAATCGGATCTTCCCGTAATGTTCCGTACTTTTTCTTTCCCCTTGGATCCGATGACGATGATCTCATTCGAGCCGTATTTCTCGGCTTCTCTTAAAGACGCTTTCACGACCTTGGCCGTCATATCCGCCATAAAACCTCCCTCGGAGGTTATGGCCAGGATCCCCACCCTGTCGACCTGAGGATGGACCAGAGGGCTTTTCGCTTCGGCTAAGCTGACCATATCGAAAAAACCCACAAAACTATCGGCAAATCTGACAAATTCCTGTTTCCTTTTGGCTGTATTGTAAAAGTGGTTGGCGGCAACATCCTTAAGTATCTGGAATATCTCCACCATGGCCGTCACATCATCAAGGTCAGATTTCAGCCGCGCGGCTTTTGGCATATCTTCTCCTAATGCCCTCTTTCTATCTTCTCTTTCATGCTATTGGCTTTTTCATGAAGTTTTCCTGCCACGCTCCCGTCAAGAACAAGGTTGTCAAACTTCATGGTGACCCCGCCGAGTACATCTTCCGAAACGGTTTCGGAAACCTCGAAATTTCCCTTTATTTTCGACTTCACGACGCCCACTATCCTTTTTTTAAGCTCTTCTGTGAGGGCTCTCCTGCTTATGATCTCGATGTTCTTTATCCCCGCCGGCATATCACTTCCGCTCATTTCGCTGATCTCATCCAAAAAATCATTTATTAACACTTCATCCATCTTTTCCCGCACAGTATCGCGATAGACCTCTTTAAGAATATCGCTGCAATAGTCCACCATTTTTATCTGCTCTTCCTTGGCTATTTCTTCTCTGATCTTATCTTTCGCCCCGACAGTATCCACTATCAACCTTTCCGCTTCTTCCCGCGCTTTTTTTAAAATAGCGTCTTTCTGGTCGCGAGCTTCCTTATCGGCATCGTTCTTTATTTTTTCGGATATTTTCTCAGCCTCCCTCTTCCTTGCCTCATAATCCTGCTGGGCTTCCTGTATCTTTTGAGCCAATTCTTCTTTCTTTTTATCCATTTGAACGTATGACTCATTGAGGCGGGTTACCGCGCTCTCGGTGCTCCCCATCATTATTTTCCTCAGGAAAAAAATGACCGTCCCGAACAAGATCGTCTGTATGATTATTATTTGTATTAAGATCATGCCGCACTCCTTTCAAAAACACCTTTAGCCGGAAAAAAGCTGAAATATCACAAGCATAGCCACTATAGAAATAGTCTCGACAAATACCAGGAGGAAAACCGTCCCAAGAAATATCTTTGAAGCCGCGGAAGGGTTCCTCCCGAGAGCCTTTATGGTGGCATGGCCGAGCACACCTATTACTATAGAAGGGCCCACTACCACAGTAAGCATTATCAGAACTATTATGAGTGTTGCCATATGTATTTATTGTTCCTTAAGTTCCACTATGATCACGCATTCGTTCATAAAAAATCTGACGATCCCTTTCTTGATAGCCAACGCGTATTTCCAATCTATCACTATATCTCCCTCAGCCAGTAAGCTGAGCAGCGGATAGTGGAAAGGCAAAACTTCAAACTCCCCCGTATCCCCTTTCAGAAAAAGGCTGGAAGCCTTGCCTTCGAATATTATCCGATCGGGGTCCATTATTACAAGATCGAATTGCACCCCCGCTTCAGCCATCTGCTCGACCACCTGTACTCCCGCCCTTACAAGGATGCTTCCACCACCGCTTCGCCTCCGGTATCCGCTTCTTCTCCGTCCTCCGCGTTTTCTTCCCCGGGTTCTTTGGAAGCAAACTCTTTATGGAGAAAATCGACATATTCGTCATAAAGGCTCTGTAAACCCTCTTTTTCAGCATCCCCGATATCTTTCTTCTCGGCTATTGTTTTTAAAAGATCCGGAAATTTTTCTTTCGCGAAACCGTAAACCCCTTTTTTCCATTCCTTAAGCTGTTCTTTATCAAGATCGTAAACTATCTTCTCCGATAGTCCAAAAAAAAGTATCACCTCTTCCACCATGTCCAGGGGGCTGTCATTTTCCTGCTTGAGAAGGTCAGAAAGTATCTCGCCTCCCTTCATCTCATCCCCGGCCTCATCGGTCTTGGTTCCCCCGGCTTTCAACCGAGATACCATCAGAAGTTCGCGGAACTGAAGATAATCGAACCTCATGGTCTTACAGACCTTTTTAACCGCTGGCCACTGGGCTTTGCTTCCTATCCTTGAAACTGAAAAACCTATATCTATAGCCGGTTTGAATCCCTCTCCGAAAAGCGAAGCACTGAGATATATCTGGCCGTCCGTCATGGAAACAAGGTTTGTAGATATATACCCCGAAAGGTCCCCCTCGAGAAGCTCTATTATGGGGAAAAAAGCCATCGCGCCGCCCCCGAGTTCTTTGGACAGCTGGGCCGCCCTCTCTATCATCCTCGAATGCAGGTAAAAAACATCTCCGGGATAAGACTCTCGTCCGGGGGGCCTTTGCAAAAGCAGGGAAAGTTCCCTGTACGCCCAGGCATGTTTGGTGAAATCATCGAAGATGGCAATGACTTTTTTCCCCTTGTACATAAAGTACTCACCCAGAGCGCTTCCGACATAGGGAACGAGATATTGCTGACCCGGGGTAGTGCCGGCTATCGCCGTCACAATAGCCGTATACTCAAAAGCATCGTTCTCTTTTAAAAGCGCCACCACTCTGTCCATAGCGCTTTTTGATTTCCCTATCCCGCAATATATGCAGATAACATCCTTCCCCTTCTGGTTTAGGATGATATCTGTCCCCACGGTCGTCTTTCCCGTCATTTTATCGCCCAAGATCAGCTGCCGTTGGCCAAAACCTATCGGTATCATGGAGTCTATGATCTTTATACCCGTTTCTATGGTACTGTCAACAGGGCCCCTGTCCATTACAGAAGGCGCGTCAGCGAAAATGGGAGCGTATTTTTCAGGAATCACGGGGCCCATTCCGTCCAGCGGTTCTCCCAGAGGATTCACGATCCTCCCTATAAAGTTCTCCCCCACGGGAGTATCAAAAGGCTCCAGGGTCATTTCAGCCTTATCCCCGGTACTGAGGTTTGTCCTTTGTTTGACGAGCAAAACTTGTGTTTCCGATTCGTCAAAACCGATAATGATGCCTTCGTTCCCGAAACCAAAACGCACCAACTGGCCGTTAATACAGTTCTCCAGGCCTTTTACGGTCACAATACAGCCTCGTATGGTAGTAATATGCCCTATTTCTTTATATTGCAATGGAGCCATCATTAACCCCTCTGATCTTTTCTACACTCGACGACAAATAATATTACACTATGACAGCTTTCAATGCAAAGCCCGGAGCCTTTTATCCTGTTAAAAACACCGGTAGAAGATCCTGCGGCCCTTTCCTCCATTATTTCTTAACACCCCTGTTACCGTTCCGGCCCGTAGCCCAAACCAGATAAGAAACACCGGTTATAACAAAAAGAAATGATGTCACCATCAACAGTATGGTCTCAATCCTTTCCCGGCTTATCTTTTTCACGGCGTCATCTTCGGAAGATCGGGCAAGCTCTCTCAGCCTGTCCAGAGCCTGCCAAACTATTTCAGCCCTTTGCTCATTTTTCCTGAATATCTCGATATGATCCTGTACGCTTGCGGCTTTACCCTGTGATACCCTTATCTCTTCAGCGGACTTCCGCGCTTCCGCGCACAATACCCCGGATATATCCTCATACGCCGTTCCCTCAAGCCTATCCTGTATGGCATTTACTTCCATTATGTATTCATCTATCTTGCTTAAAGGGATCTTCCAGACATCCTTCACCCTCACTCGGAAACTTTTGACCTCGTGAGCATCAAAAACAAACTCTCCGTAAAGGTAAAACCTTCCATCCGCCTCATCTTTTCCGATCGTCAACCCACCAGCATTAACAATATGCGGGCTATCCAGTTCCGGAGGAAGATAGTATCTGACTTTCTTTGACGCTCTCACTGGTTCCGTATCCTCGGCTTCCACGGCGATAGTAACCTCTCCGCCGAATTCCGCTTCTTGTGCGCGGGAGTGCGGGCTCTCCGAAATTATACAACAAAACAAAACCAAATTGATCAGTGCGGTTAAAAGGCCTTTGCCTCTATCCCATTTTATCATAACTGCGTGATTCATCTTTTTTTAATTTTACTATCCATAACGCGTAGAAGATCGATGTCAATACTATGGCGAACGATACCACGATCATGATTATACGCCATACCGTAGCGGCTGTAAGTTTCTCCTTGAAAAGTTTGTCTGACAGCTGTTTGATCATTTCAAATATTTTGTCTGCTTGAAGCACGGCTCTTAATTCCGGATAAGCCGTGCTTGCCTCCGGAGTGGCGAGAGACCTCATTCTCTCAAGATCATCTTTTATCTCCCTAAGGATCATTTGATTGGCCCTGAAAGCCGCCACCCGGTCCCTCACGCTTTCCGCTGCCCCTTGAGAGTCCAGTACCCTGGAAGCGTTTTCTCTTATAGATCTAAGCAGCATGGCGGCCGTTTCCTCTTCCGGCAAATCCACAAACCTGGAATGGATCTCGACAGCCTCATTTACATATCCGTTTATTTCCGATTCCGGTATCTTCCACACATTTTTTATCCGCACCTGATACCGCTTAGTTTCTCCGGGCGAGAAGGTTTCCTCGGAAAAAAGATAGAATATGTTAGCGGTCACATCGTGCATTATCTCCATACGGCCGGTTTCTTCAATATGTTGAGGCGTGATCTCCCGGGGAAGTTCATATCTCACCGGAAGTTCCTTTTCCTCGTCAAAAGGGCTCCTGGCTTCTATCGTAAGAACGACTGTCTCATCGCCCCTTGCTTCATCCGCCTCTTTTTTAACAAGGCGTTCCAGAGAAAAAATATCGTTCTCTATTCTCCGGAGTTTCTCGACATTAGACGTGAACGATTCCATTCTCCTTTGGATGTCACCTTCATTATCACGCTGAAATTTCTGTACATCTTCCAGCCTTGCCATTATCTCGTCAGAAACGGGCTTAAGCTCCTCAGGGCTTATATCCTCCCCGAGGGCCTTAATTTTCCCCTCTAGCATAGCCGCGATATTTGTGAACTTTTCCGAAGGTATCTTCCATATATCGCGTATAGTCACCTTCAGAGTCCTTGTTTCTTTAGGATTAAGCTCTACTTCCCCCGTAAGGTAAAACCGGGAACCGGCTACATCATAGCTAGCGTCCAGTTCGCCCGTATCAACTATATCCTCCCTTCGCAATCCGGGAGGAAGTTCATAATTAACCGTAACTTTCTGCGCCTTTTCCGCGGAAGGGTTGGCTATTACGACATTCACATTCACGTTGGCCAAAACATCCCCGGAAAATAAAAAAGCCGACAGCCCCAGTAAGAGCAGAGCCAGCCATATCTTTTTCGCGTTTCTCATTCTACATCCCTCCGGCCTTTACTCAACCTCAAACCAGGACCTTATGACTACAGCATCCTGTTCTTTTGCTTTGCTTAAAATGTCAAGCATCGCCTTTATCTCCTCAAGCTTATTTTTTATACCAGACTGGTCTCCGGACTCGCCTTCCGCCAAACCTTCTATCGCGTCCATTTTCAAGCCCAAAGACTCCGCGGCCTCATTAACGGCGTTCACCATCGCATCAATGATGGTTTTTTGCATTTTCCCGCTGTCTATCTGTTCGGGAAGAAGATTGTTGAGCTCCTCCCTCATAGTTCCCATCGTAACACTGAGTTTCTCTATCAGTGTATAAACATCTCCCTCTGAACCTTCAGCCCCCAACTCTTCCCTGACAGCCAAGATCTCATTATAAGCGTCACTGGCATAGTTCTTAGACTGTTTTATTCTCCCGAACAGGGTTTCCGCGGTAGTTTCGTCGGTGACGCCGCCTATAAGCCGTGCATATGTCTCTATCTCATTGATCATACCGAATAGCGTATTATCCGCGATGGTATCTTCGGGCGTTCCCAATGTAACTTCCATATTTTCGATAGCCTCCGTAAGCTCATCCACATCAAATCCTTCCAATGTTTCTTCAAGCTTCTCAATGCTCTCTTCGAGAGCTTCCACGTCAAGCCCTTCCAAAAGACTCTGCACCTCTTCCACCGCCCCGTATAGGGAAGCTCCGGGAGCGTCGCCGCTCTGACCTATGACCAGCCTAAGGTCCGAAATACTGTCGTCAAGCCAGAAAAGATCTTCAAGGATCTCATCTATCCTCTCGCTAACCGTGGCTATCTTTGTCCAATCTATATTTGCCGCCGTCATGGCCGAGAGATCCGTCCAATTGATCCCGGATATCGTCTGGCCATGAACATCCGTCCAGTTTATCCCCACACCGCTCATGTACGCCAGATCGCTCCAATTTATTCCGGCTTCGGCCATTATTTGAAGATCTGTCCAATTTATCCCCGATGCGCTTAACCTTCCTATGTCCTGCCAGTTTATACCTGCTTGGGACATCACTTGCATATCGATCCAGTTAATGCCTGCTTCTGACAACACTTCTATGTTGCCCCAGTTTATGCCCGCAT
>CAYMBK010000066.1:0-2582 GCA_964388645.1 uncultured Planctomycetia bacterium
GGGGGGAGACCCGGGGGGGGGAATGGGATGCAATGGGGGAGGGAGATTTTATAGGGGCCCACAGGAGGAGGGGGATGAACCCCGAAAGCCCTGTTCTGAGGGGAACCTCGCAAAACCCTGATGTGTATTTTCAGGGCCGGGAGGCGGTCAATAAGTTCTACAGCGCGTGCCCGGGAATAGTTCAGAGAGCCATGGACAAGTTTGCGGCGCTTACGGGAAGACAGTATAAACTCTTTGATTATGTGGGCGCTCCGGACGCGGATAAAATAATAGTCATTATGGGGTCGGGCGGAGAAACCGTTCATGAGACCGTAGAGTATCTTAATTCCAAAGGCATGAAGACGGGGGTTCTTAAAGTGAAGCTTTACCGGCCTTTCGATACCGGGGCTTTTATAGCGGCTTTGCCCGAAACAGTGAGATCGATAGCGGTGCTCGACAGGACAAAAGAGCCCGGTTCGTTGGGAGAACCGCTGTATCTTGATGTGCGAACGGCCATAGGTGAGGCCATGGCAGAGGGTTATGCGAAGTTCAAAGAGTATCCAAAGACGGTAGGCGGGCGTTATGGCCTGGGATCGGCCGAGTTCACCCCCGCTATGGTGAAAGCTGTTTTTGATAACTTGTCGGCACCTGGAGCTAAGAACCATTTTACTGTCGGCATAGACGACGACGTTGCGCATTCAAGCCTCGATCATGACGCTTCTTTCAGCACAGAGAGCGATGACATTTACAGAGCGATGTTCTATGGTTTGGGTTCGGACGGAACGGTGGGGGCGAACAAGAACTCGATAAAAATAATAGCCGAGGAAACAGACTATAACACCCAGGGATATTTTGTTTACGATTCCAAGAAAGCGGGAGCCGTGACCATATCTCATCTCAGGTTCGGGAAAAAGCCCATAAGGAGCCCATACCTCATATCTCAGGCCAATTTTCTGGCATGTCATAATTTTTCGTTCCTTGAAAAATACGATATGCTGAAAAACCTTGTGCCCGGAGGTATTTTTCTACTTACCTCAGCTCACGACAAGTCCTCAGTATGGGATTATCTGCCGCCGCGAGTGCAAAAACAGATAGTTGACAAAAAGATCAAATTCTACGTGATAGATGCCGTGAAAATGGCCGAAGAGATAGGACTGGGCGGCAGGATAAACATGATAATGCAGACCGCGTTCTTTAAGATATCGGGCGTCATAGACCAGAAGGTGGCCATAAGCGCCATAAAGAAGGCCATAAAGAAAACTTATGGCGCGAAAGGCGAGAAAGTGGTCGAGATGAATATCAAGGTAGTAGATATGGCCCTCGACCGTGTTGAGGAGGTCAAGGTCCCTGAAAAATTCACAGGAACCGTAGAGGAAAAGGACGTGGTTTCGGACGATGCCCCGGAGTTCGTAAAAAAGACCACTTCAAAGATAATGAAGGGAGAGGGCGAAACGGTAAAGGTTTCCGAGATGCCGGTTGACGGGACTTGGCCGACAGCGACCGCTCAGTATGAGAAGAGGAACATCGCGATAAATATACCCGTGTGGAACCCGGAAACATGCATACAATGCGGAAAATGCACTATGCTTTGTCCACACGCGGTCATTCGAGCGAAGGTCTACAAGGAGGATCTTCTTAAGAAAGCTCCTGAAACTTTCAAACATTCGCCGTTAAAGCCTAAAGAGAAGGAGTCCTACGTATATACTCTGCAAGTAGCGCCGGAGGATTGCACGGGGTGCGGTGTATGTGTCGAGTATTGTCCGATGAAGGCGAAAGAAGCCATAAAAATGATGTCCCAGGAACCCCTTCGAAGCGCTGAAAAAGAAAACCAAAGTTTTTTCCTGGACATACCGGATACTGATCCGAGCCTTTTTAACAGAAATGTGATGAATGGCATACAGTTTGTAAGGCCGCTGTTCGAGTATTCCGGGGCCTGTGCGGGTTGCGGTGAAACGGCCTATGTCAAACTCCTTACCCAGCTTTTCGGGGATAGGGCGCTGATAGGTAATGCCACAGGTTGCTCATCGATATACGGCGGCAATCTTCCCACTACACCCTATTCAAAAAGAACTGACGGCAGGGGGCCCGCCTGGAGCAACTCTCTTTTTGAGGATGCCGCTGAATTCGCCTACGGGATGAGGCTTGCCGCCGACAAATATACTGAGTACGCGCATGAGCTTGCCGAAAAAATAATATCTTCCGATAAATGCCCGGATGATCTGAAAAATATGCTGAAAAAGGCTATGTCTGAGAGCCAGTCTGATCAGGCCGGAATAGAGATCCAGCGGCAGCAGGTTTCGGACATAAAGAAGGCGCTGAGCGAATGTGAGTGTAAAGACTGCGTGGAACTTTTGAGCGTGGCCGATTATTTCATAAAGAGATCTGTCTGGGGCCTGGGAGGGGACGGCTGGGCTTATGATATAGGTTACGGTGGGCTCGACCATGTGCTTGCTTCGGGCAGGAACATTAATGTTCTTGTTCTTGATACGGAGGTTTATTCCAACACAGGGGGGCAGGCATCTAAGTCTACTCCGATGGGAGCGGTGGCTAAATTCGCGGCCAGTGGAAAGCCCGTGGGCAAGAAAGATCTTGCGCTGATGGCT
>CAYMBK010000067.1:0-3119 GCA_964388645.1 uncultured Planctomycetia bacterium
AAAAGTAAGTTTTTGCCGGCCATCTCTTCGGCATCATATTTATTAGCTTCCCGTATTTCCGTCTCAAGTTCGCCCGGCGTCACTCTTAAGCGCTGTATCATTTTTTCTACGCCGCCGCGGAACCTATCCTCCGCCATCTTTTCCGAAAAAACCGCGTGCAAAACAAAACTTTCCAGCGCCGCGGCGCGAAATGCTTCTATGCTCTTTTCATCTGAAAAAGAAAAACCTTTTTCCAGAAGCTGCAAATATCCGGAATAAGCCGCGAACTTATTACTGACTATATCCCACTTATCCTCCGGGCTTAGTTTAAAGAAAAACCCCTTTCGGGAAAGCTCGCCCCCCCTGTACCTCTCTATTATCCGGTTTATCCCGAAAACTTCGTCTGTGTATATGTTTATGCCGGCCATCTCTTCTAATATTTGTGAAATAATATCTGCCGGACTCTCCGTCATATTCGGGATCTTCTCCCGAAGTGTCAAGATCTTCTCCCATTCACCTTCGATCATCTCTTGAAAATCTTCTTCACTTATCCGTACCCCTTCTTCTTCTTCTTTCGGAACCTCCCTCAAAACATCTTCATCAGCGATCTTCCCGGCGGCGTCCTCCCCACCCGACAATCTTTCATTTATCTTTTCGGCGAAACCTCTTATGCCATTCGCTAAAATTGTGTTATCGCGCCAGTTGCCGGGCAACGAAGAAAAGCCGTATCTAGCCGCGGCCCTTCTTTGTGTTTTAACGACACGATCTTCGATCTCCTTCACGGTAACCGAAGCGGCGTTCTCCAGCTCGCTAGAGACCCTTTCCTCTATCTCTCTTCTGGCGGCCAGGACTTCCTCTTCGGCGGTGTCGTTATCCGTCTCGAACAGTTCTATAAGTTTTGCCTGCGCCATACCCGAAGCGAAAATGACGCCGGCTTCCCGGGACGACGAGCGCTTGGCCTCCGTCCTGGCCCTTGACAGAAAACGCTTTGCCTGTCCCGGCGTGGCCATATCAATATCCCATTCTCCGTTCTGGTTTCGTGCCATCGCAAAGTGTGAGACCTTTCCGTTGTCCTGCCAGCTTATAACCACGGTGTCTTCAGCGGTTTTTATGGCCTGTACACCTTGTTCATTTTCGCCCGACACATTTCCGGAAGCGTCTATTGCAAGTCCGATTATTTCGGCGAACCTCTCCGGGCTTATAACGCCTGTTGCCGCCCCTTCTTCTCTGTGCCTTTCATAACTTGTTCTATACGCGTTGTACCAGATAGTTTTGTCCGATAAAAGATCCCTTCCCTCGGCCGCGGAGACCGCCAGCGAATAAAAGATCGACCCGTAAAAATCAGCTTCGTCCTTCCTGTTCATATATATCTCTACCGCCAGGACATATTCTCCGCTTTCCAAAAGCTCCTCATAGGGCTGTTTTTTGTTGGTCAATACCGTTATGTACGGCCTCTGCTCGCTGCCCGAGAACTTCGGCATCACGACAAGATAAGAAAGATTGTTTTTCTTCATGATCCCCGAGAGCCCCTTTGAATGGAACCCTCCCGTTATCAGCGCCGCTACCTGCTCATTGTTTTCACGCATGGCTCTTACGGTATTCGCTATCATGGCATTATTGCGTTGCTGGGCGATATTGTAGAACTCCACGGCCTCTTGCATATTGCCGAATATGACATCAAGGTCCGCGTCACTCTCGAAAAACCTTCCGTATTTCGCGTTGAGAGTCCCTATGAAGTCCGCAAAGTTCTCTTTATCGAAATAACCTTTACTGTCCGTCATGAACTCGTGGTCGGCATTGACAAGTGAGATGCTAAAAAGCTTTTTGATGATCCTGGCTGCCTTCGTAAAGTTGTAAAGCTCCCTCTCTTCGTCATTCCGGTATATCCTCTGCCGGGTATGCTCCTCGCACTGCTCGACTTCACAAAAAAGCCCCTTAATGTCGATATCTTCGTAGGCCTTTATGTACCCGGTGAACTTTATGAGTTCCTTGAAGGGTTCGGGGCTGATCCCGGCTTCGGCGGCAAGGCTTGTGAGATACTCATGAAAAGATGACTGTGAGATCTTTTCCATTTTGAAAGATAAGCTTTGGAGAACAAGCTTTTCAAGCTCGCTTCTACCCAGCGCCCGCGAGAACTCGTCCATAAGAAGCTGTCTTTCTTCATTTGCTTTTCTGAAATCTATATCTTTTTCAAGCTCTATGGCTCTGAGCAGCTTTGAGATATTGACAAACTCCCCTGTTTCGATATTATTCTTTACGGCAAGCTCTTCAATGAGACCCCAGTGCTCCGGGAAAGACATCTTACCTTCGCGATGCAGTGCCGCGCCATTGTTGAGCCTGTCCAGGTCTTCGGAATAAACCTCAGAACCCAGGCCCTCGAGAGCCGTTATGAGTTTATCGGCCTCTTTAAGGCAGTCTACCCTGTTTTCCATTACGTTGTAGAGAGCGTCAATGTTAGCCCTGTACAGGGAGTCGCTCTCTACGCCATAAAGCTTTATTGGCTTCTCTGATACTACTGAAAAGAACTCGCCGGCCGACATTTTGCCTTTGCGCATAAGGTACTGCGCGGTCTCTTTCCTTATGCCCGGATCCGGGAATGTCCTGAGCAAAGATACGTCAACCGGGCCGTCTCCGCCCTCAAGGGCTACCAGGTTAAGATCGTAATTCGCGCTAAGCTCTTCAAGCATATTCACTATCGAATACTGCGCTGAAAGAGACGCGTGCGCGTCCTGTATGTTTATTATCAGATCTTTGCCGCCGTTCAAAAAAACATCTTCCGTGGCCCCTCTGCCTTTCGGGATATTTATTCCTCCGGGAAGCCCGGCCGAAGCGGCCTCTCTCTCCGGAACCGCGGCGCTGACCCATACCGGTTGTCCTGCCTGCGCCCAACCCAAAGTCTGTTCGAAAAACAACAAAGCAAGAACCACACTGAGGCTTTTAATAAAAACCGAATGCCGTTTTATAAAACTCGACATGCCTGCCGGCTTTCTGCCCTCATCTTGCTCTCTGCTATAATTACCCGCACCGAATATGTGTCGTTCAGACTCTTTTTCACGGCGTCCAGAATGCTTCATGCCATTAAACATCTATACCCTCCGCGTCATACTTGCTTTGAATTATTCTAACAGAATAACAGTGTA
>CAYMBK010000068.1:0-3532 GCA_964388645.1 uncultured Planctomycetia bacterium
GCTTGTGTCGGAGGCGGCAGTAATGCTCTCGGGCTTTTTCATCCTTTTTACGATAATAAGAAAGTCGCTTTTATAGGTGTTGAGGCCGGCGGGATGGGAATAGACAGTTCGCATCACGGAGCGGCTTTGATGAAGGGCAAAGTGGGGATATTGCACGGAAGTAAAAGCCGTGTTCTCGAAAATGATGACGGGCAGATAGATCTGGCGCATTCCGTATCGGCGGGGCTGGATTATCCCGGAGTGGGGCCGGAACACGCATTTTACAAAGAAACGCTTCGCGCGCGTTATGTTTCTGTGACCGATGCTGATGCTGTAGCGGCGGTCAAGATGTTGTCAGAAGAAGAGGGCATAATACCGGCTTTGGAATCGGCGCATGCCATAGCTTTTCTTGGGCGGCTTATTCCGTCGACGAAGAAAAATGACATTGTTGTTGTCTGCCTTTCCGGAAGAGGCGACAAAGATATAGGGATTATGCGCAGGCATATGGATGTCTAGCGTATTAGCGGAAAGATCGGACAAAGGAAGATCCGGAGGATCGTTTTGAACAGGATAGACAGGGCTTTTGCCGAGCTTAAAAAAAAGAAAAAGAAGGCGTTTATTCCGTATGTCACGGCAGGAGATCCGGACCTCGCGACCACGGAAAAGATCGTAGTTTCTCTTGAACGAGCCGGGGCCGATATCGTTGAGATAGGCATACCTTTTTCAGATCCCATAGCCGACGGGGTCGTTATACAAAAAGCGGTTCAGAGGTCTCTTTCCGGGGGATGCAGGGTAGACGGTATTTTTGAAATGGTCAGGAAAGTCAGGAAAAAGGTTTCTCTGCCTATAGTTTTTATGACATACTACAACGTGGTTTACCGCCGGGGAATAAGGAAATTCATAAAACAGGCGTCGAATTGCGGCGCGGACGGTGTAATAGTGCCGGATCTGCCGTTAGAAGAATCCGGGGACATTTTAAAAGAAGCTTTATCGAAAGATTTCCGTGTGATAATGCTCACGGCGCCTACAACGTCGGTTGAAAGGTTCAAAAAAATATCATCGGCATCGCGCGGATTTATTTACCATGTTTCTCTCACGGGGGTTACCGGCGTGCGTGGTTCTGTTTCTGAAAGCCTCGAAGCAGACCTGGCCCGGTTACGTAAGAGATCAAAAAAGCCCCTGTGTGTGGGCTTTGGTATATCCGGACCGGAAAGAGCGGCGAAGATAGCCCGGATCGCCGACGGCGTTATTATTGGGAGCGCCATAGTCAGGATCATAGAGAAGAACATCGGCAAAAAAAAGCAAATACCGCATGAGGTAGAGATGTTTGCCGAAAAAATAGCAAATGCCGTGCATGCGGTTTAAGAGGGCCATGAGAGTAATGGGTATTGATGTCGGCACAAAGCGAATAGGAGTCGCTCTCAGCGATGAGACAGGAACACTCGCGCAGGGACGATGTGTGGTGTCAAGGACAAGCGATAACAAGGCGGTGGCGGACATAGTAAAGCTGATAAAGGAATTTTCAGCGGTCGAAGTCGTTGTAGGTTTGCCTTTGAACATGAACGGCACGAAAGGGCCGCGGGCTTCGGATGCTCAGGTTTTTGGAGAGAAACTTGCAGGGGTCTCGGGAGTGAAAGTGGTTTATTGGGATGAGCGCCTGAGCACGAAAGAGGTAGAGGATATTATGATAGCTTCTTCCGTACGGCGCGAAAAACGAAGAGCACTTTTAGATAAGATGGCCGCGCAGGTCATACTGCAGGGCTATATCGACTCAAGGTAGAAAGGCAGGAAGGGGCGACGGATACATACGGGGCCTCCGCTCTTGACTAGGCAGATATAATTGATCTAAAAGACGCAAACTAAAGAAAGGACAATGATGTACAATAGAACACTTCTCGATAACGAACTCAATGTAATAAGCTCCGAAATGAAAAACATGTCATCCGTGTCGCTGGGAGTATGGGTGGGGGTAGGGGGGAGATATGAATCAAGGGAGAAAAGCGGAATAAGCCACCTCGTCGAACATATGCTCTTTAAAGGAACCCCATCGCGCTCTACGAAACAGCTGAAACAGGCCGTAGAAGGGGTCGGGGGCTCGTTTAACGGATTTACTTCTGATGAGGCCACGTGTTATATGGTGAAAGTCCCCGAAAAACATATGGAACTCGGCTTAGACGTGCTCTCCGATATGGTTTTAAGGGCAAAGATAGACAAGACGGACCTGGCGAGGGAAAAATTTGTTATTTACGAAGAAATAAAGATGTACCGGGACCAGCCGTCTGAACATGTGCTTGAACTTCTCGCGGGTTTGATGTGGCCGGATGATGCCCTCGGCAGGCCTCTTACAGGTACAGTCCGGACCGTAGAAGCTACCACCCGGGAAGATATAATCAATTTTCGTGATGAATATTATCATTCCGGTAACATTTCGGTCATTGCGGCCGGGAATGTTGATCATAAGCGTCTTTTAGCGGCCTCCGAAAAACAATTCTCGCGTGGCGCGGGATGCCGAAAGAAAGGTTTCCGGCCTCCGGAACTGACGGCAAAAGGGCTCGGGGTAAAATTTTCACGCGGCAGTACAAAACAGGCTCACATCGCTATGGGCTTTTATTGCATGGCAACCGACGAGAAGGAAAGGTTTTCCTCTAAACTGATGAGCGTTATCTTAGGCGGTAATATGTCTTCCCGTCTTTTCGAGCATTTGCGTGAGGACCAGGGCCTTTGTTATGATATTTCATCTGTTTATAAAAAACACAGCGACGCGGGAGAGGTCCAGATACATGCAGGGGTGGACAACGAAAAAGTCGTAAGATCGCTGACATCGATCGTTGATGAAATTGAAAGGATCTCCGGTGAACTTGTTTCGAACGGTGAGCTTTCCAGGGCAAAAGAGTATATGAAAGGGCAGTTCCTGCTTGGCATCGAGGGAACATCAAGTCGAATGCTCTGGCTGGGCGACAGGTTCGTGGTGCACAATAATATTCCCGATGTAAAAAGAGTGCTCAAAAGGATAGACGATGTGAGGAGGCAGGACATAAGGGCTTCGGCAAGGAATATTTTTTCTTCCGGAGCGGTTAACCTCGCTCTTATTTCCAGGATCGGGGAGAAAGAGAAGGCCGTTATACAAAAAAAGCTGAGAAGATTGTGACACGCCAGTATCGGGATATGCGCGGGTATGTTTTTCCTGAAATATCGAGACTCTGAGGCAAAGGAAATCGAGGGGATATTTAAGATCCAAAAGGTGCGATGGGAATGATAAGGTTTGCCCGGACGGAAGGTTAAAGGAAGGGGGTATATGGGAACAGTGGAACAGAGAAAAATCCTTATAGCGCCGAGTATCCTATCGGCCGATTTCAGCGATCTCGGCCGGGAGATCAGAAAAGCCGAGCAGGCCGGAGCGGATTGGATACACATAGATGTGATGGACGGGGTCTTTGTGCCCAATATTACCATAGGGCCTGTTGTGGTAAGCTCAATACGGCCTGTAACGGATCTTGCGCTGGACGTGCATCTTATGATACAGTCTCCGGAAAAATATATAAAGAGTTTCGCG
>CAYMBK010000069.1:0-11556 GCA_964388645.1 uncultured Planctomycetia bacterium
CCTGCCGGTAACGCGTATAGCCATCATGGCCGCCTCATACAAAGCGGTACCGCCGTCATAAAGCGAGGCGTTGGACACTTCCATCTCGGTGAGCCGGCAGATACAGCTCTGATACTCATATATCGCCTGAAGAGTTCCCTGTGAAGCTTCGGGCTGGTAAGGTGTGTACGCGGTATAAAACTCCGATCTCGATACCACTGCATCTATCGCCGCCGGAGTATAATGATCGTAAAACCCTCCTCCAACGAATGATACAAGGCCCACGGCGTTCTTACGCGCAAGCCCCCTCAGGTATCTGTCTACCTCAAGTTCCGACATGCCGCGAGGAAGATCAAAAGATCGCGCCCGTAAAGACTCCGGTATGCCCTTGAACAAACCGTCCATGTCTCCCGAAAAAATACCCGTATCCTTGAGCATTTCAAGACGGTCTTCTTTTGAATGTGGAATGTAACCCATTTCTAACCTCTTTCCGGTGTTAACCGCGCCTCATCGGGAGGCTATTCTTCCCTTATCCTTCCAGATAGGCCGCGTATTCCGCTTTGTCCATGAGGCTGTCCAGCTCTCCCTCGTCGGAAACCGTTATCCTGCATATCCATCCGTCGCCATAGGGAGACCCGTTTATGAGTTCAGGAGCCTCATTAAGCTTCTCATTTACCGCGCTCATATCTCCTGAAACCGGAGAGTATACCTCGCTGGCAGCCTTTACCGATTCTATGGTCGCTATGCTATCTCCCTGTTTCACTTTTTTACCGGGCTGCGGAACCTCCACAAAAGTTATATCTCCAAGTTCCGCCTGCGCGTGTTCCGTAATTCCCACGACGGCCTCTTTGCCGTCAAGCTGCACCCATTCATGAGATCGGGTGTATCTCAGTTCTTCTAAATTCATATCCCCCCCTCTTTCTTTGAAGATATCCCTTTGTCTTGCCGAAGAAAAGGCCCCTTCCTCAATTCCGCTTCTATGTGTATTTTTCCGTCGCTGAGCACTACTTTAGCGCCATCGCGGGCCATATCCTTCTCGACGTAACAGAGCCCTATGGCTTTTTTTAGGCATGGGCTGAACGCGCCGCTTGTGACCGTCCCAGACTTCCTGCCGTTTATCTCGACATCGAACCCGTGCCTGGCTATTCGCCTGCCCGAGCATTCAAATCCAAAGAGGACTTTTTCCACTTGTTCGCCCCGCCTTGAGATCAAAGCTTCTTTCCCGATAAAATCTTTCTCCATATAAACAAATCTTTCAAGCCCTGCCCCAAAAGGAGTAACATTCTCATCTATGTCGTTGCCGTAAAGAGGATAACCCATCTCAAGCCTGAGAGTGTCCCTCGCTCCCAGCCCTATGGGCTTGATGACATCAAAAGAAATTAACCTCTCCCATATTTTCACGGCGTACGTCCGGTTAAAAAAAAGCTCGTAACCTATCTCTCCCGTATAGCCCGTCCTGGCCAGAAGAACATCCGCCTCACCTATTTTAACGTTAACGAAAGAATACCTGGAGATCCCATCAACGATATCGCTGCCCGTAAGGTCCCGTATAATACCGGAAGACAAAGGCCCCTGTACGTCTATTTTCGCGGTATCTTCCGACAGGTTCGAGAAAACAACATCCCCCGATATATTCGCGGCAACCCATGAGGCGTCCTTTTCTGTAGTTCCGGCATTGACAACAATCATGAACTCGTCACGGGATATCCTGAAAACGATGAGATCGTCCATTATCCCGCCGCCCTGGGAGAGAAAGAACCCGTACCTGCATTTACCATCGGGCATATCGTCAATACGGCAGCTGACCAGGCGCTCTACCGCTTTAGCCGAATCTTTACCTTTTAAGAACAATTCTCCCATGTGGCAAATGTCAAAGATACCGGCCTTATTCCGGGTATGCATATGTTCTTCGATTATACCGGTATAATAAACGGGCATCTCCCATCCGGCGAAATCGACCATTTTCGCGCCGGAGGATATATGTTTTTCGTACAGAGGGGTTCTTTTCAAACCTTGACGCCTCCTAAATGCTTATTCCTGCACGGCGTTACGTCTATAATGTGCCGGAGAGACAAAAACCCAGGCGTTCGGTTCTTGACAGACAGCTCCCGTGTGGTTACCCACCAGGCGCCGGGTCGGCTTTATGAGAAAGCCGGTTTTGGACAGATCTCTCCGGAGCCATTACGCCAGTCGCTTCGGTGAATATTATAGATCAAAGGCGCCCCTTGTCAAGCCGGTAAAAAAATATCCCTTGAAATATGCCTATGAGTGTTACATACTTATACTGTTTAAACTTATTTGATATTTTTGTCCGTGTTTAAACAATACTCCGCGACGAAGCTCTGCGCTCCCGCCGTGGCACCTGCCGCCAGGCGCGGATCTTCCATGTACGGGGCATAGATAACCGGCTTATCGGCATATCGTATCGGCCGGTCAAGTAACGGAGGCTATATAGGTTCTACTAAAACTGCTTTACGCGGTACGCTTCGGCACAAACTCAAGGAGGAAAATATATGCAAAGAGGCTACGAAAAGATCAGAACATCGGCTTTAAAAAGCATCGCCGAAAAGATGTGTATTTCGGCGCGTACCGCCCCGAAGACAAAAGGCCTGGATAACCTTGTCATAATGATCATAGACCGCGAAAACAAAAAGAAACTGAGGCTGAAAATGACGGCTCTTGGCAAAAAACTGTCCAGGCCCGGATTTATCCGCGACGCGTCAAACATCAAAATAGCCGATATTGTTGTTCTCATAGGCACTAAAAGTTCGCCTCTCGGCCTTAATTGCGGTTTCTGCGGGTACCCGGACTGTGCTTCCCTCTCGAAAAGCAAGGGTATCTGCTCTTATAATTCGCTCGACCTGGGTATAGCTCTAGGTTCGAGCGTTTCTCTGGCGTCCCTTTTTCACGCTGATAACCGTATTATGTACTCGGCAGGAAAAGCGGCCATAGAATGCGGCATGTTAAAAGACTGTGTTATGGCCATAGGCATACCTCTTTCCGCCTCAGGCAAGAACCCCTTTTTCGACCGCGGCAACTGATCTGCTCTAAAAGAAAGACCGGAGATACGCACTTTATGCATATCTCCGGTCCTATTTGATGTACTTCCTCTTATTCTTTTTCAGACGGTTCCGGCACCGAAGCTTCTTCGGCGGCTGGAGCTTCTTCAGCGGTAGAAGTTTCCGTCTCTTCATCCGAGACCGGGGCTTCCATTCCCTTGTTGCTGAGAGCTATCTTTTTCTGCACCCCGTCTATGTGAAGTATCTTGACCTTTATCGCGTCACCTTCTTTATATACTTCCTCCATCTTTCCGCCTTTTTTAAGCTCGGCTTCCGAGACATGCAGAAGGCCTTCCAGGTCTTTTTCCAACTCCACGAAAATACCGAAGTTCGTAATGTTGGTTACTTTACCGTCCCACTCCGTGTCGGGAGTGTACTTCTTGACTATTTCGTCCCACGGATCGTTATCCAGTTGTTTGACGCCCAAAGCTATCCGCCTGTTCTGCTCGTCCACATTGAGCACTATAGCTTCTATCTCGTCGTCCTTTTTAAGCATATCCTTGGGATGCGTTATCCTCTTTGTCCAGGAAAGATCCGAAACATGTACAAGCCCTTCTACGCCTTGCTCTATCTCCATAAAGGCCCCGTAATCCGTGACGGCGCTTATCTTACCTTTGACCTTATCACCCGCCGTGAACCTTTGCGTAACACCTTCCCATGGGTCTTTCTCAAGCTGTTTTATCCCAAGCGAAAGCTTCTGCGCTTCCTTGTCGGATTTCAGCACAACGGCCTCAACCTCATCGCCCACTTTGAATTTCTCGCTGGGATGGCCGATCCTTTTCGACCATGAGAATTCCGATATGTGTATCAGGCCCTCTATCCCCTTTTCAAGTTCCACGAAAACACCGTACGGCATTATGTTGACGACCTTACCCTTGATAACCCCGCCTTCAGGGTATTTGTCGCCTATGCTGTCCCACGGGTTCTTGCTTTTTTGTTTCAGCCCGAGGGAAACCTTAACGGCGTTTTTATCAAAATCCAGAACTACAACCTCGACATCTTCTCCGACTTTTAACACTTCGCCCGGGTGAGATACCCTTCCCCAGCTCATATCGGTGATGTGCAAAAGACCGGTTATGCCTCCCCCGATGTCTATGAAAGCTCCGAAATCGGTTATATTACGCACTACGCCCTTTACAATGTCGCCTTTGTTAAGCTCTCCGAGTATGAGCTGCTTTTCTTCCCGGCGTTTTTCGTCAACTATCTCTTTTCTGGAAAGGACTATATTCTTGCGCGGTATGTTTATTTTAACTATTTTAAAGGTGAGCTTCTGCCCGATTATACCATCACCCGGGAATTCCTGCATCATCGAAAGACTCGCCGGCAGGAACGCTTCCATGCCTACGTCCACCATAAAGCCGCCCCGAACCTGCTTGAACACTTTTCCTTCTATCGAATCTCCTTCTTTATAGTTGTCGGTGATATTCTGCCAGCCCTTGAATTTCTTGGCCTTTTCATGTGAAAGAACCACCATACCAAGATCGTTTTCCTTGGCTTCAAGAATAACGTCGATCTCATCACCGATTTTCACGCCGTCCGAATCCATTAGCTCGGATCTATGAACCAAGCCTTCCGACTTATAACCAACATCTACGAGTATGTCCTTGTCGGTTATCTGGACCACCCTCCCTTTGATAACTTCTCCTTCTTTGACGTCGGCTACGCTTTCCTCATAAAGCTTGGCCATTTCGTCATATTCCTGATCATCGTTCTTTCTTATCATCATTACCAGATCAACTCCTTTTTCGGGCGCAAACCCTTGTATTAGAACGCGCTTAACAGCACGAACCAAGTATGCGCCTAACTTCACGAGGGGTTATTGTACCGTTTTTACCTGAAAGTTGCAATGATTTTAAGCGGTATGACGGATATCCCGAATATTTTCCTTGCCGGAGATCAGTGACGCTCTCAAGCCCGCTATCGCCGACATAACTTTGTTGCCCAGCATTTCGTAATGCTCTTTGCCTCTCCGGCCTTCTACCCCCAGATCTTCAGGAGTAAGTGGTTTTCCTATTACGGCTCCGACTTTCGATCCGGGCTTTATCGGTTTTCCTTTCGGGAAAGCTTCGGCAGTACCGAAAACGTATATAGGGACGACTGGTACCCGCGCCGAAGAAAGAAGAAACCCCGTTCCCATCTTAGCTTCTCTTAAACTACCGTCCTCGGACCTGGTTCCTTCCGGAAAAATGCCGACCACATGCCCCTGCTTCAACCTTCGGAGAACTTCCCGTATGCCTTTTATGCTGTTGTCACCGCGCCTTACAGGTATACATCCGACGCTTTTCGCCCAATGTTTCACAAGCGGCATTTCAAAAAGCTCCTGCTTTACCATGAAATTGACAAAATATTTCGCGCAGGCCGCTCCCACTAAAGGAGGGTCCAACAAACTCGTATGGTTTGATACAACTATGAAAGGCGGGGATGGAAAATTTTCATGGCCCGTTATCTTGACGCTAAAAAATATCCTTGCCGCTATTTCCAGCGAACTTCTTGAAACAAAATACGCCAAACTCATTTTTGTCCTTTTCTTACCGTTCCGACCACTATATCCACCACATCGCCCACAGAAAGATCCGTTGTATCTATAAGAACGGCGTCATCAGCCTTTTTAAGGGGTCCGACTTTTCGGGTTTTATCCGTGTGGTCTCTCTGCTTGAGGTCCTCCGCGACCCCCGCTCTGGTCACGACCGCGCCTTTTGCTTTCATCTCACTGAACCTTCTTTCAACCCTGCGCTCGAATGAAGCGTCAATATAGAACTTATATCCGGCGTCGGCCAGGACAACCGTTCCGATGTCCCTTCCTTCCATTACCGCGCCGCCGGCGGAAACGGCCATCTGTCTCTGCAGCGCGACCAACTTTTTCCTGACTTCGGCTATCTTGCAAACATGTTTTACATTAGAGGTAACTTCCATGGTCCTTATGGGCTCGCTTACATCTTTCCCGTCCAGCAAGACCCTCAGCGAACCGCCCTTCACCGCGCAGGGCAATATATCTATGCTTGTACCTTCCATAGCGGCCACTATGTCACTCTCCCGGGAAAGGTCTATACCCTCGTTCATCATCTTAAGCGTGAGCGCCCTGTACATCGCTCCGGTATCAACATACAAATATCCGAGTTTTTCGGCCGCAAGCCTGGCCACCGTGCTTTTTCCGCTTCCCGCCGGGCCGTCTATGGCGACCGCGTTCAGTTTTTTGTCAAGCAATCTCATCTCTCAGTTTTCTCCATTTATCAAGCTTCTCAAGAAGGTCTTTTTTTCTGCCACATCTTATATCTTCTTCGATGACCGACAGCTTTTCTTTGTACAGCTGTATAGCCCCAATAACATTCGTGCCGTTACTTTCGAATATCTCCGACCACAGCTCGGCATCCGAAGAAGCTATACGAGTGGTATCTTTGAACCCCCCCGCGAAAATATACGGAGGGAATTTTCCCTCAAGCACGCCCGCCAGAGCATACGCCGCGGCATGCGGCAGATGGCTGGAAAAAGCTATGCCGTGGTCATGCCCTTCAGGCGTCATCACACGGACCTTAGCTCCGAGAGCCGTCCAAAGGCCCGTTACTATTTTTTGGGCATCAGCTGAAGTGCTCTTATCCGGTGTCACAAGGCATACAGACCCTTCGAACATATCGGGACGTGAATTTTCAACCCCTGATTTCTCCGAGCCGGCCATCGGATGGGACCCCACAAAACGCATCCTGTCCGAATACCGTGAGGCATATTCGACTATATCTCTTTTTGTGCTGCCGGCATCGGTAACAACGGTATTTGAAAAGCTGACGCAACTCGCGAGTTTATCCATGACACTTTTTATGGCGTCGACAGGGGTCGCTATGATAACGATATCCGCGCCTAGGCAGCTTTCTCCGTATTCTTCGACAACCGCGGAAGTTACGGCCTTCTCTTTGACCGCCCTCTCGGCAGAGGATCCCCTGCGGCAAACACCTACGATCTCCCCGGCAAGACGCCTTTCGATCAGAGCTTTTCCCACTGACCCTCCGATCAAACCGGTTCCTACAATAACAACTTTTTTGTACATCATATCCACCTCGCGTTCAGGATCCGTAAGCGGCCGTCGGCTGTTTTACACAGACCGCCCCACCGCGGAAGCCACCCTGGCGACATCTTTCATAAGGCCGTCGAAAACAGAAGGCAACAGCGACTGGTCTCCGTCCGACAATGCTTCTTCGGGGGCCTGATGGACTTCTACCATCAGGCCGTCGGCACCGCAGGCAATAGCGGCCATCGACATCGCCCTGACCATTCCCCATTTACCCGTGCCATGAGATGGATCGACGATCACGGGCAAATGGCTTACACTTTTTATGGCAGGCACCGCGTTAAGGTCCAGCGTAAATCGGGTGAAATCCTCGAAGGTCCTTATCCCCCTTTCGCATAATATGACCTTTTCATTCCCTCCTGAAAGAACATATTCCGCGCTCATGAGAAGCTCTTTCACGGTGTTCGCCATGCCCCTCTTCAGCACTACCGGCTTGCGTATCTTGCCGACTTCTTTGAGCAGGTCATAGTTCTGCATGTTACGCGCGCCTATCTGTATAATGTCAGTATATTTCAGGAACATCTCAATGTTCCTGAGGTCCATAAGCTCCGACACCACCAAAAGGCCCGTTTTTTCCCTGGCTTCCGCCATGAACCTGAGACCTTCCTCCCCTAAACCCTGAAAACTATACGGAGATGTCCTGGGCTTAAAAGCTCCGCCGCGCAAGATCACCGCTCCGCTTTTTTTGACCTTTTCGGCGATGCTGAATATCATTTCCCGGGATTCCACAGAACAAGGCCCGGCCATTACCGCGATCTTTTCACCGCCCACCTCTATTCCCCTGCCTACATCCACGCAGGTGGGCTCTCCTTTGTAGTCCAGTGACGCCAGCTTGTAGGGCTTAAGTATGGAAACCACCTTTTCCACGCCCGGGAACCCTTCTAGAGGAAGAGCCCTTAAGGCATCTTCCTCTCCTATAACCCCGATTATCGTTCTCTCTATCCCCGTAGATACCCAGGGCTTAAGTCCGAGAGCATCAATTTTGCCCTTGATGTGTTCTATTTCTTTCTGGGTAGCGGACGGTTTCAGAACTATTATCATCTTTCACTCTCCTTTACCCTGTCATTTTCCGGGGGTAACTTCGATAACTCTTCTGAATTCCTTGATAAAAGCCTCGTTCTCTTCGGGCAGACCCAGGCTCACTCGTACGAACCCCTCAAGGTCCCACGGCGACATCTCCCGCACTATGATCCCTTTTCCAAGCAGATCCCTGAATATTTTTTTTGAGTCTCGCTTAGTATTGATAAGCACAAAATTTGTTTTTGACGGCACAAACTCCACGTCCATATCCGCGAGCGCGGCGATTAGCTTTTTCTTTTCTTTTTCTACTGATGCCACCGATCTTTTCATGGCGCTCTCTTCTTCCAGAGCCGCCAAAGCCGCCGCCTGCGCTATAGAATTCACGTTAAAAGGCTCGCGAACTTTATTCAGCGCGGCAGCAATGTCCTTACGCGCTACGGCGTACCCAAGGCGAAGCCCCGCAAGCCCATAAGCCTTTGAAAATGTCCTGGATACCACCACGTTCCTGTCTTCTCTTTCGGTCAGAGACAAACTTTCCGGGTAGTCCCCTCCTTTGGCGAATTCGTAGTATGCCTCGTCAATAAAAACTATGACATGAGAAGGGAGCCTTTCCACAAAATCCTCGAGATCCCGCCTGTTAATGTACTCTCCCGTCGGATTTTCCGGGTTCACTATGAAGATCATCCTGGTCTTGCCGGTCACCCTGGAAAGCATCCCCTCAAGGTCGTATTTAAAGTTCACCGCGGGTACCGTTACGATACCGGCTTCGGCTATCTCGGAGGCTATTTTATACACCAAGAAGGTCGGATCTGACAATATTACCTCTTCACCCGGAGAAAGGAAAGCCCTTAAAGCCAGTATGATAAGTTCATCCGAGCCGTTGCCGAATACTATATTTTCTCCCGGCACGTGAAGTTTCTCGCTCAAAGCTTTCCTTAACCGGAAACAACCGCCGTCAGGATACCTGTTAATATCACTAAGAGAGGACACAATGGCCTCTACCACCTTCTCCGACGGCCCGTAAGGATTTTCATTGGAAGCCAGTTTCATTACTTTTTCCAGGCCGAGTTCTCTCTTGACCTCGTCTATAGGTTTCCCGGGCTCATACGCCCTTATTCCATCCAACGCTTTTCTCCACAAAAAACCCATTTGCGGGAACCTCCTTGCCCCTGCGGGGATATAGGGCCCTCGGTCACAAAGCCGAGGGGTAAGAACCAAGTATTTTCACAAAACTTGCCTTTTTCCCTATGTCAGAAAGAGCCGCTCTGACGCCGGGAGTAGTGCTGTGCCCTTCCATATCCACAAAAAAGTAATATTTCCAAAGTCCTTTTTTTGACGGCCTGGATTCTATCTTCGTAAGATTAATGTTCCTTTTCCTGAAAGCACCCAGCATCTGGTAGAGTATGCCGGGGGTATCCTGCACCGAAAAAAGAATGGAAGTCTTGTCGTTACCCGAAATACCGCTGGTATGCCGGCCTATGACCAGAAACCGCGTTATGTTGACGGAAGAATCCTGTATGGACCTCGCGATTATCTCAAGCCCGTATTTCCCAGCCGCAAGTTCGCTCGCGATGCACGCGGCATGTTTATGGCTGGAAGCCTCTTTCGCCGCGCCGGCCGTGGAAGCGACTTCCTGAAGTTTAGCTCCCGGAAGATTTTTTTCAAGCCATAGCCTGCACTGGCCGAAAACATTGGGATGGGAATACACTTTTTTAATAGCCCCCATATCGCGGGAGACGGCCAGAAGATCCTGCCGTATGTCGAGGTATACCGCCGAGAATATCGTCAAAGCCGACTCCACGAACATATCGAGAGTGTGGTTGACCGCTCCTTCCGTTGAATTCTCTATGGGCACAACCCCGTAATCGGCATTCTCTTTTTCTACCTCATCGAAAACCCCGGAAATACTGTCACATGGTTTGTAGTCCAGACTTGACCCGAACTTCTTTAAAGCGGCCTGATGTGTAAAAGTAAGCTGCGGCCCGAGATACGCTATCTTCACCGGCCTTTCAAGAGAAAGACACCCCGACATTATTTCCCGGTAAACGGCCTTAAGGCAGCTGTTCTTTAAAGGGCCTTTGTTTTCCCTCGTAACCTTTGAATAAACCTGGCTTTCCCGATCGGGCCTGTACACCGGCTGTGTGTTTTCCTTTTTTATCTCGCCGATGCGGGAGGTTACCTTCCCGCGCTTATTTATCAAACGGACGATCTCGGAATCTATCTTGTCGATCTCTTTCCTAAGGGTTTTTATCCTCTCCGTTCCCATGGCCTTCCCCCTCAATGTTTTTTTCCGTATTGTCGCCGGGGCCCTTCCCTGAAGCATCTATAGCCGTATTTTCGGCTACAAGCCGGCTTTTCCCGTATTCCAGGTCTTCTTCCGTGAAATCCCTCAAAAGAGGGAGATCCTGCAGAGAATTCAACCCAAAAATCTCCAGGAACTTTTGAGTAGTCGAATACATTAGCGGCCTCCCTACCACATCCTTACGGCCTTTTATGAACACAAGGTCCTTTTCCACCAGCGTCTTTATGACCCCGCCTACGTTAACACCCCTAATGGCTTCTATCTCGGCTCTTGTAGCGGGCTGTTTGTACGCGATTATCGCCAGCGTTTCCAGGGACGGCCCCGTAAGCCTGTCTACATCTTTACGATAAAGGTTGTTTATCCACGGCAAATATTCCGGCTTGCTGACTATCCTGTACCTGCCGGCTATCTCCGCCATACTGAAAGACCTTTCGGGCATATCATATTCTTCTTTCAGTTTTTGCAGGGCACCGTCAACGTCTCCGGGCGAAAATTCGTCCATCGCCCCGTACAACTGCTGTTTTGTCAGGCCGGCTTCCGAGATGACCAGAAGGGCTTCCACTATCCTTTTAGCTTGTTCCATATTTTTTCGTTTCTGCGCGTATGCCCGCGCAAGGCCTTATGCCGGACTTCAGCCGGTCTGTTTTAATTTTGAACGGCATCCCTGGCCACATCCGGATTCCTTACTATCTCTATTTCGCTGAAGAAATCCCTCTGCACGGCCAGTATCTCTCTTATTTTCATCAGCTCCAGTACCGCCAGAAAAGTCGCTATGACCTCATCCTTATTGCCGGCGTTCTTGAAGAGATCCGAGAACAAGACCCGTTCGTTACAGGTCAACATATGATAAATCTCGTGTATCTTGTCGCTTACCGTGAACTGATTCCTTATGACTTTGTGAAAACTCTCCTTGGGCACCCCTTTTAACACTTTGCGAAAAGCGTTTATGAGATCGAAGAGGCTGGCCTCGAAACAATCCCCAAAATCATTCGACATTACCAGAGCCTTGCCGCCGTCACCTTCTCTTAGGAACATTTCACGGTGTTTCTCTTGCAAATGATGGAGCTTTTCGGCCGCGTCCTTGAATTTCTTATACTCGAGGAGTTTTCTTACAAGTTCCTCTCTCGGGTCCGCCT
>CAYMBK010000070.1:0-4083 GCA_964388645.1 uncultured Planctomycetia bacterium
AATTTTTTCTGGATGAAAACGAAGAGCGAAATATTTTACGATCCTTATTCTTTCAGAAACTCTAATTATGCACAAGTTAACAGATTGGGCATAGAAACATCCGTAAATTCTGTTCCTTTCGATTGGTTAGAAGGTTACGTGACGTATACATGGCTTGACGCCAAGTTTTCAAAAGATGATTTCAAGGGCAATAGGGTACCCATGGTTCCGGAAAACAAAATGACTCTCGGGGCAAATTGGAGAATACTCGAGCAAGACTTAGTCAGCATGTTCTTGAATTATAATGCGGAGGCAATCGGGTCTCAATTTCCCATAAGCGACCAGAAAAACATCTTGCCCAAAAACAAAGGATATTTTGTAAACAATCTTAAAGCTACATTGAAATGCGGTGGGTTGACGCTATTTTTCGCATGTAACAATATATTTGACGTGAAATATTCGGAATATTCGGTCTCGAATACGGCCGGAACGGTTGACAATTATTATCCCGCTTCTGGGAGAAGTTTTCACACCGGTATATCGGCGAAGTTCTAGGGTAACTCCCCCCCTATCAGGGACTGACTCAGGGTCAGGGACGGTTCTCAGGGTCAGGGACGGTTCTGAATTTGAATCTACACCTGTCCCTCGTGCGAGAAATCGGGGACAGGTGTAAGATCAGATCGAGAACCGTCCCTGGACTTTCGTCTTTTATCGCGAAACAGGCCAGGGACAAGTATGGGATTGAAATGGGGACAGGTCTAGGATCAAATCAGGGACAGATGTAGGATTGGATTGAGAACCGTCCCAGACGCTGACAGACCCTGAGTTAGTCCTTGATCCTGAGTCCAGGTGTAGGATTGGATCGAGAACCGGCTCTGTTCTTTTCCTTTGACAGGGGGTGGGGTGGGGTGTACAATTGGGATGATGAATAGTTAAATAAGTTAAATATTTAAACATAGAACCAATCAAAATTGAGAGGGAGATGGCAGTCTCTAGCGGGAAAGGGTTTTACGAGGAAATGGCAAGGCTTATGCCGGGGCTTTTAAGGGCTATTGCCGTGCGCCAGGGAAATATCATAGCAAGGGGTAATATCGCTATTTCTCATATAGTGGTTGTAGATGTTCTTTCGGAAAGGGGAGCCTGCACCATGGGAGAACTGGCGAAGGAGCTTAACTTCACGATGAGCGCCGTAACGTCCATAGTTGATAAGATGATAGAACATCGCTTAGTGAAAAGGGATCGTGATACGAAGGACAGGAGAATAGTGCGAGTGTCGCTTATATCCGGAGGAAAAGAGGTGGAGCAAAGGATCCATGACTTCAGGAAAAGGATCAGTGAGGATCTTTTTTCGGTGCTTTCGTCTTCTGAAAAGAAAGCTTATCTCAGCATGATAAAAAAAGTGTATCTGAATATAACGGAAAAGAAAGATGACAAAGCCTGCAAGTAAAATTGTCTTCGCGGCACTTGCTATTCTTATGGTAAATGTCACCGCTGGAGGCGCTTTGGAGAGAGGGGAGAGTGCCGTCGAGAGAGGCTCTTATGAGCTTTCTCCGGAAGATTGTGTTGTCTATTCTATCGCGAACAGTTTCGAGGCTAAGCTGGCCAAATTGGATCTAATGATATCCGAAACCCAGATGCTTTATTCCGAGGCCGTTTTTGATACCATTTTTTTCGGCAATGTCAGCTACATCGAGGATAAAAGACAACCTGTTTCTGTTTTTTCCGGGGACAACAGGCAGACAAATCTGTATTCGGCGGGAGGGAGAAAAAAACTTCCATCAGGGACCGAGCTTGCAGTCTCGTGGAGCGATCAGAGAGACTGGGTGAATAGCCCTTTTGTTACCGTCAATCCTTCGCATAACGCCCAGTTGACCATGGAGGCTGTTCAGCCGATCCTCAGGAACGCTTTCGGCTTTGTGGACAGGTCCAGGATCACACTCACAAGGCTCGCCATAATGAATGCCGATCTGGATACCGCAGAGAGGATAGAAAAACTTACTGCCGATGTGGAAAAGAAATATTGGGCTGTGGTCTATTACAAGACAATGCTTGAGGCATATGGGAATATGCTTGAGAGGGCCATGGCTCTGAATGAGGCAAATGCCCAAAATTATGATCTCGGGATTATAGAGAGGCCGGATATGCTCTCATCGGAAGCGAATGTTCTTATGCGGGAGAAAGATGTCATACTCGCGAAGGAGGAATATGAGAGATCACGTGAAGATCTTAAGCTGCTGATGAACCTTCAGGAACAAATAGAATTCATTCCGTCTGCAACTTTTAGCGAGGGCGGCGGAAAGATCGATCTGGCAAACAGCCTTAAAACTGCTTTTGAGAAGAACAGAGAATATCAAAAATTGAGGCGGGACGCAGAAATGAGCGATATATCTATGAAGATCAAGAACAATCAGCTATGGCCGGAACTGGATCTAGAGGGGGCTCTTGCCATGAACGGCCTTGAGAGAGATTTTTCCAAAGCCGCCGGAAAAACAACAGTTGCCGACAATACGTATTATTATCTCGGCGCGAAATTCAGTTTTCCGCTTGAAAATTCCCTGGCCAGGGGAGAACAATACAGAGCCTCTTATGAGAAAGAGAAAGCGCTGGTTTCTCTCAAACAGAAAGAGAGGTCCATTATAACCGTTATCGGCAATGCTTACAGGGCGGTGATGTCGCTCAACTCTTCTGTTTCCAAGGTAAAAGAAGCCGCGCGCCTTCAGGCAGAAAAACTCAAAGAAGAGGAAAAACGCTTTTCTTCTGGAAGAAGCGCCACCAAAAGAATCATAGATTATCAGACGGACCTCATAAACGCTGAAAAAGCTGAGGCCGCAGAACTTTTCGCGCGGGAAGTGGCGCGGATAAACATGGAAAAAGAGATGAACGTTCTTCTTGAAAAATACGAGGGTTTTTTATGAGCCTTCCAAAATTTAGCGTCAATAATTCACTGTTCGTTAATCTGGTTTCCGGTATCATCCTGATAGTCGGTCTTATGGTAGTGGCGGGGATGAACAGAGAGGTGTTCCCCAATGTGGCTTTCGATATGGTAAGCATAACATCGTATTACCCTGGGGCGACGCCGGAAGACGTGGAAAAGCTTATAACCACGCCCATAGAGAAAGAACTTAAAGAAGTGGACGGGGTCAAGGAGATATCTTCATCTTCGGCCATGGGAGCGTCCATCATATATGTTAAGATCGATCCTGACGAATCTGACAAGCAAAAAGTGGTAAGGGACCTGCAAAGCGCCGTAGATAGGGTTAGGGACCTCCCAAGCGACATATACGAAGATCCCGTATTAACGGAGCTCACGACTAAGCAGTATCCGATAATCGAGATGTCCCTTTCGGGAAAGATGTCCGAAGCCGAACTCCGGGAGTATGCCGATATCCTCGAGGAAATAATAGAGGATATCCCGGGGGTGGCCCGGGTAAGGAAATCAGGTTACAGGGACAGGGAAGTGCAAGTTCTCGTGGATGAGGATGCGCTTCTGGAACATTACGTTTCGCTGGATGAGGTGGAAGGAGCTCTAAGGTCGCGTAATGTGAGTATGCCGGCGGGGAAGATCGATACCGATACCGCCGAGTACAGCGTAAGAACAACGGGAGAATTCTTTACTGCAGAGGAGATATCGGAGGTTATAATCCGGGCAAACGACGCCGGCAACTGGCTTAAGGTAAAAGATGTCGCTCTGGTGGAGGATACTTTCAAAGACGAAGATGTTATTAACAAGACTTGGGGGTCAAGGTCGATAAATCTTATAATCGTCAAAAAAGAGTCGGGGGACGCACTTTACATAGTTGACAGGGCCCGAGAACTTGCTGATGATTTTTTGAAAAGGATCCCTGAGGGGCTTGAAATATCTTTTGTCAACGATTACGCATTTTTCGCGAGAAGAAGATTAAAGGTTCTCAGCAATAATGCCTGGGTAGGTATATTGATAGTAATGGCCAGCATGCTGGTGTTCTTACAGAAAAAAGTGGCAATTCTTACTGTGTTGGGGATACCTATAGCTTTTTTTGTAACCTTTATTGTAATGGACATGATGGGAGTTACCATCAACCTTATAAGCATGTTCGGACTGGTCATAGTCCTTGGTATGCTTGT
>CAYMBK010000071.1:0-15317 GCA_964388645.1 uncultured Planctomycetia bacterium
CATCCGGCGCTTTGGCGATGGCCAGGGAGAAAAGCCCCGGAGAGCTGCGAGACGAACGGCTAAGAGGCGCAGCGGAGAGAAAGACTGCAAGATATGTCACATTTGTGGCCTGCCCCTCCGGGGAGTTGACATCCTTCGATTCGCGGAGTGTTTCCACGTGGAAACAAAAGATACGTGTCAAAAAAAGACAAAAGCTATATGCTAAAAAAACGTCACTCCCCCACCAGAAACCCGCGGCTCTCTGTCTTTAGGGCACAGCCTAAGGGGAAGGACGTAGAGTTTCTTTTCTCGCCACGGCCATGGGACGCGGGTTTACTCTTATGTAGAAGCCTTCCCTGCTGCCCCGCTGCCTGGGGACGTGAAGGAGAAAACCAAACTTTCAAGGTTTTCTAGATGCTTGGGAGGCCTTTGGATAATAAGATTATTGACTTTTTTCTAAAGTTGTGGTATATTTTCCTGAACGGAAACCCACCTTAACAAAAAAGAGATTCATATGAAAAAAATAGCTTTTTGTAACCAAAAAGGCGGCGTTGCTAAAACAACGTCCGCCATAAACATTGCCGCATACCTTGCTTTGCAGGGTAAGTCTACCCTACTGATAGATCTTGATCCGCAGGCCAATGCCACGAGCGGCGTAGGAATAAATAAGCGAGAAATAACGCATAGCATATATAACGTTCTCCACGAACATATCCCTATAGACACGGCGATAGCCAGTACGGCCATAGATAATCTAAAGGTAATCCCTTCGAGCATAAGCCTTACCGGGGCGGAAGTTGAGCTTGTCAATGTTATGGGCCGGGAGTATAGATTAAAAAAAGCATTGAGCGAAATGAAAACAAGTTTTGATTTCGTTATATTTGATTGTCCCCCGTCATTAGGCCTCTTGACCATAAATGGACTTGCGGCCGCAAACGCTGTGATAATTCCTATCCAATGCGAATATTATGCCTTGGAAGGTTTAGGTCAGCTAATGCAAACTCTTGATATGATTAGAGATAATTTAAACGAACATTTAGCTATAGAAGGGGTTTTAATGACCTTAGCGGATTATCGAACAAACCTAACGAAAGAAGTGATCGAAGAAGTCAGAAAGCATTTTGGAGCAAAGGTTTACAACGCTGTTATTCCAAGAACAGTTAAACTCACCGAAGCGCCCGGGTTTGGGCAACCTATAGCGCTGTACGACCCTTCTTCAGTTGGGGCAAAAAAATATGAAGAAGTGGTAAGGGAGATGTTGGGCGTAGAGAATATTTTAGGAGAGAAAGAAAGATCCGAAGGCGAACTTTGCGCGGGAAGAGACTTAAATAAAGGAGATGAGTGTGATGGAAATGAAAATTCCGGAGAAGAGGTTAGGGAAAGGGCTGGAAGCTCTGATAACCAGTGATCCGTCAAAGGGGAGAGAGCGAGTTGAAAAAGTAACAACAGATCTTTTGTCTGCAAATCCTTTTCAGCCAAGAAAAAGATTTTCCGAGCTTAAAATGGAGGAATTGGTTAATTCTTTAAGAGAGAAGGGGATTATCCAGCCCATTTTAGTGCGACCCAGAGGCGAAAAATATGAAATAATTGCAGGAGAGAGAAGGTGGAGAGCAGCTCAAGAATTAGGGCTAGAAGAAGTTCCGGTAATCGTCAGAAGAGATATTGACGATGCGAATTCTCTCGAGATTTCCTTGATAGAGAATATTCAGAGGGAAGAATTGAATCCCGTAGAAGAGGCTACTGCATACAAAGAGCTTATCGATAAGTTTGAGTATACGCTGGAAAAAGTCGGGCAAATGATGGGCAAAGAGAAGTCTACGGTGTCTAACTGCCTTAGAATATTGACGTTATCAAAAGAGATATTGGATCTTTTAGAGGAAGGAAAGATATCCTCCGGGCATGCCAAAGCGCTTTTGTCCGCGCAGAACGAGCAAAGACGGAGAAAAGTGCTGCAAGCTATTTTAAAAAAAGGACTTTCTGTAAGAGAAACAGAGAATCTGGTTAGGCGCTACGGCGTTTCCTTGTCAAAAAAACAGCAAACAAAAGATCCGGAACAGGAAAGCGTGGAAGAAAGGCTTCAGCACCGGTTCGGCACCCGGGTGGTCATCCGGCAGGGAAAAAAAAGAGGAAGAGTAGAAATCCAATATTTTTCCAAGGAGGACCTGGAGAGGATCTTGAGATTGTTACTAGAAGAAACCGGGATGTAGTTTTCCGGATGTCGAAATATCTTTGGGGCTCTTTTTTGGCCATAGCGAGAAGGCTGTAAATCTGCTAAAACGCGGCTTTTGACTCTCCCGGGGTTGATATATCTTGACAGAATGGGCCCCGTGATAGTATTATCTATAGAACAGTTATGCGCCTTTTAATGCGGTTCCGAGAAACCGCGAAAGGAGAAAAGAAGAGATGCCTAGAGAAAAAAATATAGCCTGCTTGTCTTTCGACGGGGAGGCTTTTTTGTTTTATTATCCGGGGAAAAAGGCGGGGAAGAAAAGATGAAAGCAGATAAAGGCAGCAGGGTGATGGACAAAGAAGGGATCAAAAGGATCCTGAGAAGGGTTTCGCACGAAATAGTGGAAAAAAACCAGGGGATTGAAAACCTGGCGGTTATAGGCATAAGGTCACGGGGGGCTGTCCTGGCGGAGAGAATAGCGGACAATCTGGCAAAAATAGAAGGAAAGCAGGTGCCGGTAGGCGCTCTTGACATAACGCTTTACAGGGACGACCTTACAGAAGTCGCGCAGCAGCCGGTAGTTCATTCCACGGAAATAGACTTTGATATCACGGGCATGAAAATAGTGCTAGTTGACGATGTTCTGTTCACTGGGCGCACGGTGCGATGCGCGCTTGATGAGCTGATAGATTTTGGAAGGCCTGCTGTAATACAACTGGCGGTGCTTGTGGACAGAGGGCACAGAGAACTGCCCATAAGGCCGGATTATGTCGGGAAGAACCTGCCCACAGGGAGAAAGGAAAGCATAGAGGTGAGGGTAATGGAAGAAGACGGCGTAGAAGAAGTGGTCCTCATTAAAAACCGCGGAGAAAAGGAAAAATGAAAAAAGCCGAAACCGGAAGATGGACAAAAAAACACTTGTTGGGGATAGAGGATCTATCGGAGGAAGAAATAACCATTATCCTCGATCAGGCGGACGGGTTCAGAGAGGTGCTGGCAAGAGCGATCCCGAAAGTCCCCACCTTGAGAGGAAAAACTATTGCCACACTTTTCTGCGAGCCTTCGACCAGGACAAGGGCATCGTTCGAGCTGGCGGCGAAAAGGCTAAGTGCGGATACGCTCAACGTAACGGTATCTTCTTCGAGTTTTCTGAAAGGAGAAACGCTAAAGGATACGGCCAGGAACATTGAAGCTATGCAGACGGACATGATAATCATACGGCATTCCTGTCCGGGGGCTCCTCATTTTTTGGCCAGGAACATTGAAGCTTCTGTTGTCAACGCGGGAGATGGCCCACACGAACACCCGACGCAGGCGCTTTTAGATCTGCTGACGATACGGCAGACGCTCGGAAAAATAAAAGGACTGAACGTGAGCATAATAGGGGACATAGCTCATTCGAGGGTGGCGAGAAGCAATATACTTGCTCTGACCAAGATGGGGGCGAAGGTCACGGTTTGCGGGCCGAAGACCATGATGCCCGCGGAAATAGAAAAGACCGGAGTGAAGGTAACCTACCGGATCGAAGAGGCTCTAGCAAAGGCCGATGTCATAAACGTTCTGAGGATACAGCTTGAAAGACAGAAAAAAGGCGTGTTTCCCAGCATCCGGGAATATGTCAGGAGTTTCGGAATCGATAAGGAAAAATTGGCGAGGTTCGCGGGGAAAAGGACGGTTATAATGCATCCGGGGCCCATAAATAGAGGCGTAGAGCTGAGCCATGATGTGGCGGACAGCGAACATTCGGTTATATTGGGACAGGTAACCAACGGGGTGGCTGTCAGGATGGCTGTGTTGTTCCTCCTCAGTCAGATAAAAAGTGGGGAAAGAGGTCAAAGCGCAAAAAGACCAGAGAGGGCTATATGAAAATACTTGTGAAGAACGGGAGGGTAATTGATCCGTTGGCGGGCGTCGATTCTGTGGGAGATGTGCTGATCGACAAAGGAAAGGTGGTCAAGATCGGGGGTTCAATAAAAGATCCTTCGGCTAAAATTATAAACGCCTCCGGGAAGATAGTGGCTCCGGGATTCATAGATATGCATACGCATTTAAGGGAACCCGGAAGAGAAGACGCGGAAACCATAGCCTCCGGTATAGAATGCGCTCTCGCGGGAGGGTTTACTACGGTGTGCGCGATGCCCAATACCACTCCTGTATGTCAGAGCGCGGCCGACGCGAAGTTTCTTATAGCAAAAGGAGAACAGACGGGGAAAGGCCATGTCCTGCCCATAGGGGCCATAACAAAGAACAGGCAAGGAGAAGAGATAACCGAAATGGCCGAACTAAAAGAAGCGGGCTGCCCGGCGGTTTCAGATGACGGGGACTGCGTTAAAGAATCCGGGATCGCCAGAAAAGCCATGGAGTACGCGGCTATGTGCGGGATGCTGGTCATTTCCCACTGTGAAGACAAAAGCCTCTCCGCGGACGGAGTAATGCACGAGGGATACTGGTCTACGGTCCTGGGGCTCGCCCCCATTCCCGCGGCAGCGGAGACCACTATGGTTGAAAGGGAGATTTCCCTTGCGCAGCTCTCCTCAGCCAGAATACATATAGCGCATGTATCCTGCGCTGAAAGCGTGGAGCTTATCAGAAAAGCAAAAGCCAGGGGAATAGAGGTCACAGCTGAAGCCGCGCCGCATCATTTCGTCCTGACAGACGAAGACCTCAAAGACTTTGATACGAATTTTAAGGTAACCCCGCCGTTGAGGTCCGCCCGTGACGTGGAGGCTGTCAGAAGGGGCCTTAAGGAAGGGGTTATAGATGTCATAGCCACGGATCACGCTCCTCACCCGGAGAACGAAAAACAGAAAGAGTTCGATCATGCCCCGTTCGGGATGATAGGGCTTGAAACGGCGCTTTCTCTCTCTGTGATGCACCTTATTGAAAAAAAATATCTAACCTGGATGGATCTCATAGAAAAACTTGCCGCGAATCCGGCCAGAATACTGGGATATGAGAGGGGTACGATCAGAGAGGGCGCGTTCGCGGATATCACGATAATAGATCCCGAAAAAGAATGGACCTACAGCAGAGAAAAAATCAGGTCTCTTTCCTGTAACTCTCCTTTTGTCGGGAAAAAGATGAAAGCGAAAGCGATCTGTGTTATAGTAGACGGAAAAATAGTTCTGGGATAAAAGAGGAGAAAGCGCGGGAAGAGGGAATGGCAGAACAGAAAAAGGAGATCGTCGCGGAAATACGATCCAATGAAAGGGTGTGTGAGGGGCATTGGCGTATGGAGCTAAAAAGCGGGGCGCTTGCCGGCAAGGCGATCCCGGGACAGTTCGTTAATGTCTTGGTCTGCGACCAGGCGACAGATCCGCTGCTCAGGATACCTCTTGGGATCCACCGGATCCGGAAGGGGGAGATATCGGTTTTTTACAAAATAGCGGGAAAAGCAACCTCGATGCTGGCGGCCAAGCGTAAAGGGGAAAAACTAAATGTCCTGGGCCCCCTTGGAAACGGGTTCAAGTTAAGTAAAACCCGAAAGGCCCCAAGGTCGCTTCATATTCTTGTCGCCGGAGGGCACGGAGCGGCCCCTCTTTATGCGGTGGCGGAGGCGCTGGTTGAAAAGGAACAGAAGGTTAGGGTCTTTCTCGGGGCGGCGTCTAAAAAATGTGTAGTTCTAGCAGGAGAATTTAAACGTCTGGGGTGTGAGGTCAAAGTATCCACAGATGACGGGAGCGCCGGCAGGAAAGGATATGTTACCTGTCTTGTCGAGGATCTGTTTCTTAAAAACAAAGAGAAAAAAGACATCGAGGTCTATGCCTGCGGGCCCCGGCCGATGCTGGGGCAGCTTTCCCGGGTTCTTGGGAGGCAAAACGCGAGAGCGCAGGTTTCGGTAGATCCCTACATGGCTTGCGGAACAGGTGTTTGCCGGGGATGCGCCGTGATGACGACCGGCGGGTACAAACTAGCGTGCAAGGACGGCCCGGTGTTTTATTCTGATGAAATAGTGTGGGAAAAAGGGAAAGGATGTTCTTAGTGGCGGATCTCGCGGTGACCATAGCAGGAGTGAGGTTCGCCAGCCCCCTGTGGCTGGCTTCGGGAACATGCGGTTCGGGAAAAGAATTAGAAGGGTATCTAGACCTTGGAACGGTGGGGGCCATAGTAACGAAGACAGTTACCTTGCGACCAAGGGAAGGTAACCTCCCTCCAAGGGTGGTAGAAACCGCCTCGGGATTAATGAATTCGATAGGGCTTGAAAATGCAGGCGCCGCTTTGTTCCGGGAAAACGAATATCCCAGGCTTAAAAAACAAAAAACAAAAATAGTAGTGAGCTTTGCCGGCACAAAAGCCGAAGATTTCGGGGAATGCGCCAGGACGCTTACAGACAAAACTTTTCCAGCCGCTTTCGAACTGAATCTGTCGTGTCCGAACGTAACCCACGGAAGGAAAGGCGGTTTTCTGGCCGCGCAGGATAAAAAAACAGTCGACAAAATAGTCAAAGAGGTAAAAAAAGCGACGAAGCGTCCGCTAATAGCCAAGCTTTCCCCCAACGTAACAGACCTGGGAGAGATAGCAAGGGTTGCCGAAGGGGCGGGAGCCGACGCTATCGCGGTTGTTAACACCTACCAGGGAGTGTCTGTTGACGCCGAAAAAATGGCACCTTATTTTAGCCGGGTTGTAGGGGGGCTGAGCGGGCCGGCCATAAAACCGCTGGCTCTCAAGGCGGTGAGAGACGTTCATAAAGCGGTAAAGATACCTGTTGTCGGCATGGGAGGGATAATGAACGGTATTGATGTGGCAGAGTTCATGCTATGCGGGGCGGCGGCCGTAGAGATAGGGACGGCAACTTTACGAGACCCTTTTTCACATGCGCGTATACTTAAAGAATTCGAAAGCTATTTGAAAAGACACAATGTTAGCAAAGCCCGAAACCTGACAGGAAAACTAAAAGAGAAGTGACCCCGCAAGGACCGAAAAAACACAAAAAACCAGAGGTACGAATAATGAAAAGCAAAGACAGGCTGATAGTAGCGCTGGATGTGGAAACATATGAGAAGGCGGAAGTCCTTGTAGACGCTTTAAACGCTGACGTTGAGATATTCAAGGTAGGGATAGCTCCTTTCACAGCTTTCGGCGAACGCATAATAGACAAGATATCTTCCCTGGGGAAGAAAGTGTTCTTGGATCTGAAGGTACATGACATCCCCAACACCGCCAGAAATGCCGCTAAAGCGGCGGCGAAGAAAGGTGTTTTTATGATGAATTTCCATTGTATGGGAACGCTTCCCATGATGATCGCCGCCCGGGAAGGGGCGGAGGAAGGGAAGGTCGGCCTGGCGAGACCCATATTGCTGGGAGTGACGGTATTGACAAGCATGGACAGCGGGGAAATGGCGAGTATAGGTTTGGGGGGATCGGTTGAGGAAAAGGTTATAGAATTCACCCGATCGGCCGAAAAGGCCGGGTTTGACGGGGTTGTAGCTTCGGCACAGGAAGCGGAACAGATAAAGAAGATATTCGGAAAAGATATCGTCGTAGTCACTCCGGGGATAAGGACCGAATGGAGCGGCGCGGACGACCAGAAAAGAATTACCACTCCCCTTCAGGCTCTAAAACGGGGGTCGGACTATATTGTAGTGGGCAGGCCGATAATCGCCGCCAAAGATCCCCAAAAGGCGGCAAAGCGGATAATAGATGAAATGAAAGAGTATGAACCGGCTGCCGCGGCCTGATGGGAAAAGAAAGAAAGCAGAGAGAAAAAAATAACGCGAATGGAAAAAGTGTAAAATGAAACCCGGGAGACAGATATGCAGGAAATGGAAATAATGGAGATGTTCAGGAAAACAGGCGCGTACAGGCAGGGTCATTTTAAACTATCAAGCGGATTACACTCCGGGGCATATCTTCAATGTGCTTTGGTGCTGCAGAATCCCATAATAGCGGCCAGACTGTGTTCTTCGCTGGCCACAAAGTTTATGTCCGATATTCCCGATGTTGTGATCGGGCCTGCTCTGGGAGGGGTAATAATAGCATATGAACTGGCGAGGGCCTTGGGAGCCAGGGCGATATTCACCGAAAGGGACGATTTTGGGGCGATGAAACTGCGCAGAGGGTTTCGGGTTTCCCCATCCTCAAAAGTGCTGATCGCCGAAGATGTACTTACCACCGGCAGGTCTGTAAGAGAGGTCATAGCACTCCTTAAGGAGGACGGTGTCAAGCCAGTAGGGGTAGCCGTTCTTGTAGACAGGGCCGGGCAGAAAATAGACCTTGGGGGAATAAAGCACGAGGGGCTGATTAAATTGAGCATTCCCACTTTTGAACCGTTGAATTGCCCGCTTTGCCAGGAGGGGCTTTCTCTTGAAAAGCCGGGCTCGAGAAAAGAGGAATAACAGGAGAAGCGTTTTAAGGAGGGCATTGTGAAGGAAACCAGCATTAACGGCATAATCGAGAAGATAAAAAAAGAAGGGGCCGAAAAAGCGGAACAAAAAGCCGCGGCGATACTTTCCTCAGCCGAAGAAGAAAAGAAAAGCATTCTGGGAAAAGCACGCGCCGAGGCTTCGGAAATTCTGGCGAAATCCGAAAAAGACGCGGATAGAGCTCGGCAGAACGCGGAAACGGCCATTAAACAAGCGGCCCGGGACGTTATTTTGGGGCTCAAGGGATCTATAACCGATCTTTTTGACGGTATAGTAAAAAAGCGAACAGGGGAAGCTCTTGACCCGGGCACAATGAAGAAGATGATGGAGAGCATTGCCGAAAAATTCACAGAAGGGAACATGGGAGAGATAGAGGCGATCGTGAGCGAACAGGACAAAGAAGCTCTGGAGGGACTTTTTACTGCCGAGCTAGGCAAAGAGATGGCTTCAGGAGTTACGCTCTTTTCCTCCAGGGAGGTTTCTAAAGGGTTTCGCATCGGGGAAAAAGGGGCGCAGGTGTATTATGATTTCACCGACGAAGCCATAAGCGAAGCGTTGAGCGCGTATTTGAACAAAGGCCTGCGGGGCATATTGTCTTCCGGGAAAAACGATGAATAGAGAATATTATTACCTTGCGGCATCGTTGCCGTACCTTAAATTCAGGGAAGAGCCGCCATTCACGATGGAACAATTCCTGGAAGAATGTGAAAAATGGCTTTCAGGCAAAGATATGCAAGAGATCCGAGAATCGTTACGGCCCCCTGTGAGGGAAGTCTCGGGAAGCGGCCGGCAGAACGGGGGATCTTTTTCTCCGGTGCTGAGGGAATGGATAACGTTCAACAGCGCGCTAAAGAATGACATCGCCGCGTACCGCGAAGAGAGAAAGAAAGGGGGAGAAAAAAAACCTTCCGGGGAGGCGGGAAAGATCCTGGAAGCGGGAGATCCTCTGGAAATGGAATTGTATTTTGAAAAAGTAAGGTGGGAGTTTCTCGATGATCTGGCAGCGGGGAGGTTCTTTGATATCGGGAAACTTATTGTTTATTGCGTACAGCTCAGCATATTGGAGAGGCTGGCAAAATTCGAAAAGGACAAAGGAGAGACATTTTTTCACGAAATATGCGAGGTAAAATATGAATATGCGTCAGGGTAGAGTGTTGTCGTTGAACGGGAATATGGTGACGGTCTCTCTGGAAGGGGATATAATCCAGAATGAGGTAGGGTATGTGCTCAGCGGAGGGAAAAGATTAAAATCCGAGGTTATCAAGGTCTCGGGGAACACGGCTTTCATGCAGGTGTTCGAGAATACCAAAGGGATCAAGGTCGGGGATTCGGTGGAGTTTTCCGGACAAATGCTTTCGGTCCAGCTGGGTCCCGGGCTTCTGGCGCAGGTATATGACGGCCTTCAGAACCCTCTTCCCGAGCTCGCGGAGGAATTCGGATATTTTCTTCCCGCGGGCGTGGAAAGGGACGCTATTGACAAGAATAAGCAGTGGCTTTTTGAGCCCCGGGTAAAAAAAGGAGACAAAGTAACCGCGGGATCTGTTCTGGGGACGGTGCCGGAAGGGATATTCGAGCACAAGATCCTGGTCCCGTTCTTCATGCACGAAGAATATGTCGTGGAAAGCGTAGCGGAAAAAGGCCCCGCTAAGGCAGATAGCCGGATAGCTTCCGTTAAGAACGGGAAGCAGGAAGCCTTTGAACTTTCAATGATATTCGACTGGCCCGTGAAGATCCCGGTAACGGCATACAAGGAAAAATTACAGCCCAAAGAAACGCTGGTAACAAAAATAAGGATACTTGACACATTGTTCCCGGTGGCGAAAGGCGGAACGTATTGCATTCCCGGGCCTTTCGGCGCGGGCAAGACGGTGCTTCAGCAGATAACCAGCAGGCACGCGGACGTGGATATAGTTATCATAGCGGCTTGCGGTGAAAGAGCCGGAGAAGTAGTGGAGACCTTGCGGGAATTCCCCAAGATAAAGGATCCCCGCACGGGAAAGTCTCTTATGGAAAGGACCATCATAATCTGCAATACATCAAGCATGCCTGTAGCCGCGAGAGAAGCTTCCGTCTACACCGCGGCGGCAATAGCGGAATACTACCGCGCGATGGGGCTTCACGTTCTTTTGCTCGCGGATTCAACCTCGCGATGGGCGCAGGCGATGAGGGAAATATCCGGAAGGCTTGAGGAGATCCCAGGAGAGGAAGCGTATCCCGCGTATCTGGAATCACGTATAGCGTCTTTTTATGAAAGGGCAGGGCTGGTGAGGCTGAAGGACGGGTCTCTGGGAAGCTTGACCATCGGAGGAACGGTGAGCCCCGCGGGAGGTAATTTTGAAGAACCCGTGACACAGGGGACTCTGAAGGTCGTTGGTGCTTTTCACGGGCTTTCCAAAGACCGGGCCGATGCCCGCAAATTCCCTTCTATAGATCCTCTGGAAAGCTGGAGCAAATATCCGAGTTTTATAGACACCGAGGACAGGGACCTGGCCCGGGACATCCTGCGCAAAGCCCGGGATGTTAGCCAGATGATGAAAGTGGTAGGGGAAGAGGGGACGTCTACGGAGGATTATGTAATGTATATGAAGGGAGAGTTCCTTGATGCCGTTTATTTGCAGCAGAACGGGTTTGATGAGGTTGATGCCGCTACAGGGCAGGAAAGGCAGAAATATGTATTCGGGAAAGTCATTGGTATTATGAAAAAAGAAGTTAAATTCACAGAAAAAAAAGAGGCAAGAGAGTTTTTTCATAAATTGCGGTACAGGTTTATCGACTGGAACTATAAACAATGGGGGTCTTCGGAATTCACGGCAGAGGAGAGAGAAGTGGATCGGATGGCCTCGGAGAGTGAAGAGGACCTGATCCATAACGCGGGGGAAAAATGAGAAAAGTCTGCACAAAAATACTTAATATCGCCGGCAATGTCGTGATGGTAAAGGCCGGGGGGGTCGCTTATGAAGAACTTGCGGAAATATCGACCTCAAGAGGCGTTTCTTTGGCCCAGGTAATACGGCTTGACAGAGAAATGGTGCATCTTCAGGTTTTCGCGGGATCCGGAGGGATCTCAACGGGGGATGAGGTCCGGTTCCTCGGCAGGCCCATGGAGGTGGGATTTACTCATGATATGCTCGGACGCATATTTAACGGCAGCGGACAACCGAGAGATAACGGCCCGGGAATATCAGAGAATACCATTCCGATAGCCGGGCCCGCGGTAAACCCCGCGAAAAGGATAATCCCCAAGCACATGGTCAGGACCAATATACCGATGATAGACATTTTTAACTCTCTTGTCGAAAGCCAGAAGCTTCCGATCTTTTCCGTTTCCGGAGAACCTTACAATGAATTGCTGGCCAGGATAGCCTTGCAGGCAGAGGTGGACATAATTGTTCTTGGCGGGATAGGTTTGAAATACGACCAGTATATGTATTTCAGGGACACGCTTGAAGAAAGCGGGGCTCTTGCCAGATCGGTATTTTTTATACATACCGCAGGAGATCCTGTAGTTGAAGGGCTGATGGTCCCCGACCTGGCACTTGCGGTGGCGGAAAAATTCGCGCTGGAAGGGAAAAGGGTGCTCACGCTGCTGACAGATATGACCAATTTCGCCGACGGCCTTAAAGAAATTGCCATTACGATGGAGCAAGTGCCTTCGAACAGGGGGTATCCCGGAGACCTGTACAGCCAGCTTGCTTCAAGATACGAAAAAGCCGTAGATTTTGACGGAGCCGGGTCGATAACGGTCCTTGCCGTCACGACGATGCCGGGAGATGACGTTACGCATCCCGTCCCCGACAATACCGGATACATAACCGAAGGGCAGTTCTATCTCAGGAACGGAAGAATAGAACCTTTCGGATCGTTGAGCCGGCTGAAACAGCAGGTCAACGACAGCACAAGAAAAGACCACAGGGCCATAATGGACGGAATGATACAGCTTTACGCTCAGTATCGAGAGACAGAAGAAAAAAGGTCTATGGGCTTTAGGATGAGCGAATGGGATAAGAAGCTTCTGAAATACGGCGCTATGTTCGAGTCGCAGATGATGGATCTCTCGGTGAACGTGCCTTTGGAAGAGGCCCTTGACAGCGGATGGAAGATCCTGGCGGAATGCTTCAGGCCCGAAGAAACGAATTTCAGGTCGGAACTGGTCGAAGAATTCTGGCCGAAACAAGCGCAATAAAGACCGGATGGAAAGGAAAAGTCCCGGGCGCTTGTCCGGGTGGAGAGGATAAATGGCAAAGCTTCGGCTCACAAAAAACGAATTAAAAAAGCAGAAGGACGCTCTTAAGAGGTTCAAACAGTATCTGCCTACCCTGATCCTTAAAAAACAGCAGCTCCAGGCGGAAATCATAAAACTTAACGGGGAGATCGGAAAGATAAAGCAGGAAAAAGCCTACCTGAAAGCCGAGGTGTATAAGTGGGCGGATGTTTTTGGGGAAAAAGAAGGCCTGGACACATTAGTGTCTTTGGAAAAGGTGGAAACGGAAAAAGGGAATATAGCGGGCATAGATATCCCAGTGTTCGGAAAAGCGGTTTTCAAAGAAACAGAATATGACATGATAAGCTCTCCCCTGTGGCTGGATTTCGGCGTAGAGGCGGTAAAAAAGACGATCGAGATGAATGCCAGAATAGAGGTTTTGAAGATCCAGCAGGAGTTGGTCAGGGAGGAGTTGAGAGTCACCACGCAGAGGGTCAACCTGTTCGAAAAAGTGATGATACCGGAGACCGGAGGAAAAATTAAAAAGATACAGGTATACCTGGGGGACATGCAGACAGCCGCGGTTGTAACGGGAAAAATAGCCAAAGAGAAGATCGTGAAAGCGGAACAAAAGAAGGTGCCGGCGTGATAGAGAAGATGAAAAAAATAACGATGCTGGTTTCTGCCGGAGATAAGGAGCGGTTTGTAACTCAACTTCGGCGGCTTGGCGTTCTGCACGTAAAGTATCTCGTTGATCCGGGAGCTCACGAGGTTTCTTTTTTAGAGGAAAAGGCGGAGAAAATAGAAAAAATGATAAGCCGGCTGGGCCCATATGCCGGAGAGAAAAGGCGATCGGGCAGGGCTTTGCAAGAAAGTGATATTCTCACTTGCGCGGAGGAAACGGAAGAAGACCTGAAGATGAAAAGAGAAGCGGAAGAAAAATTGCGGAAACTCGGTCAAGAAAAGCAATGGTTTGAATACTGGGGCCATATCCGGCCCGACGACGTTTTAAAGGTAAGGGAAAGCGGCGCTAACATAAGATTGTACGAGGCGCCGGTAAAGGCACTGAAAAAGGTGGACACCGAAGGCCTCCGCGTCGTAGGGCAGCAGAGCGGAAAGGCCAGGGCGGTATTCATCTCGGCGGATCCCGCGGAAGAACTGCCCTTACAGGAAGTGCCTCTGCCGGGGCGCTCCGAAGAAAAGACCAGGGATGAGATCGCGGTTCGAGAACAAGAGAAAAAGGAAATAGAAGAAAGGCTGAAAGCCAGGATCGTTGCTATTCCCGACGCTCGGGAGTGCCTGGCAAAAATACAAAAAGAACTGGCGGCTCTCAGGGTCATGTGCGGGATGAAGAACGAGGGAACGTTCGATTATATACAGGGATTTTCTCCTGAGAAGTCGATCCCCGGGGTAAAGAAACTATGCGAAAAAACGGGTTCGGGTTATGTCTTTGAAGAACCCGATAACCCCGAAGAAACCCCCACTTTGATCACAAACCCCAAATGGGTAGAGCTGATCAGGCCGGTATTCTCTTTTATGAACACTTTGCCGGGATACGAGGAATTCGATATAAGCGCCGTGTTCCTCGTCTTTTTCAGCTTGTTCTTTGCTATGCTTATCGGGGACGCGGGATACGGGCTGGTATTTATCGCCATCGCCTATTTCGCGAGAAAAAAATTCAGGAACGCGCCTAAACAACCGTTTTTCCTGATATATCTTCTCGGGGGATGTACAGTGGTCTGGGGATCGTTAACGGGAACCTGGTTCGGGGTGGAACAGCTGGCCGGAGCGCCGGTCCTTAAACACCTTGTTATAGAGAGGATCGGGAGTTTTTCCGGAGACAATCAGAATTTTATGATACAGATCTGTTTTGTTATAGGGGTTATCCACCTTACCCTGGCGCATCTCATGAAGATAGCGCGGCAGATAAACTCGATCAAAGCGCTCGCCGAAGCCGGATGGATATTGATCTTATGGGGTTTGTTCTTTTTGGCGGGAAAGTTTGTCATAGCAACGAGTTTCCCGCCCGTGGCTGGATGGATGATAGCCGCCGGGATCATAATGGTTCTGGTTTTTACCGCTCCGGAAAAAGGTATAATAAAGGGAATGGTATCGGTCTTGACACAGCTGCCCTTAAGCGTGATAAGTTCTTTTTCGGACATTGTGTCTTACTTGAGGCTTTTTGCTGTAGGGGTGGCAACGGTCGTAGTAGCGGACAGCTTCAACAAAATGGCATGGCCGGGGCCGCCTTCCAGTTTTATCGGCGGGTTTCTTTCGGCGATGGTGCTCTTTTTGGGACATGCGCTTAACATCACTTTGGGATGCATGGCTGTTATTGTGCACGGGATACGGCTTAATATGCTCGAGTTTTCGGGGCATCTTGGAATGCAATGGTCGGGAAGGAAGTACGAGCCTTTTAAAGAGTGATCTTGCCCGCGGCGGACGGCCGTGAGAGCCATTGTCCGACGGGATAAACGGCTTTGGGAAGGAAAAAGAACGGAAAAAAGAGAGTAATTAACAGGAGGTATAAAATGGTTGCAGGTTTGGGAGATATGGGGCTTTCGCTTACTCTGGCGGCGGTGGGGTCCGCACTGGGCACGGGAGC
>CAYMBK010000072.1:0-13135 GCA_964388645.1 uncultured Planctomycetia bacterium
GCGAGGCGCCCTTACTTGACGTTCCTTTTCATTTGTGTCCCCTCAGCCGCTCATTTCTTGCCGCTCTCTCAGGACCAATTCTCGCTATTCGCGGTTTTATGGGGCCCTTCGTTCGCTGAAATGCTCACCCTTGTTCGCATTTCTTGCCGCTCTCTCAGGACCAATTCTCGCTATTCGCGAGAATTGGTGGGCGCTATAGGAGTCGAACCTATGACATCTACCTGGTAAGGGTAGCGCTCTAAACCAACTGAGCTAAGCGCCCTGTTATCTTCGTCACGACTTACCGAAAGAAGGTGCATTATATCCCATCGTTCTTCCCGGGTCAAGTCCTACTCAACCGTGACCGATTTGGCCAGATTCCGGGGCTGATCTATATCATATCCGAACTCCTCCGCTACGTAATACGCTAAAAGCTGAAGGGGCATGACCACTAACAGAGGAGAAAATATCTCCCGTACTTTCGGTATTCTGATTATGTGCCGTACTTTCCCGGGAGAAAGCGTTTTGTCTCCTTGTGAAACTATCGCTATTATTATACCTCCCCTTGCCCTTATCTCCTCCATGTTCGCCATCATTTTTTTTTGGGTTTCCGCCAGAGGAGCAATGCACACCACCCAGGGATTCTCGTCTATAAGCGCTATCGGGCCATGTTTCATTTCCCCGGCAGGGTACCCTTCCGCGCTTATGTAAGATATTTCCTTCAGCTTAAGAGCCCCCTCAAGAGCATTCGGATAATTTATGTTCCGGGCGAGATATAAAAAACAGCTCTTGTTGTTCCTTGAAAGATAATACTGCTGGAATTCCTCGGCATATTTAGAGATCTCGTTGCCCTTATGGCGGTATTCTTTAAGCAGTTTTTCAGCCAAGTCAGGCACTTTCGCAAGATCTCTTAGAAACTCTTTCCCGTCGATATTTTTCATTCCTTTTATCCCAGCCAGATAATAAGCGAAAAGGAACAATATCGCGAGCTGCGCCGTGTAGGCTTTTGTGGACGCCACCGCGATCTCCGGCCCGGCATGAGTGTATATAACTCCCTCCGCTTCCCTGGCGATCGAAGACCCTAGCACATTACAGATGGCCAGCACCTTTGCTTTCAGCCTTTTTGCCTCTCTCAGCGCCGCGAGGGTATCGGCTGTTTCTCCCGACTGAGAGATAACAACCACAAGGGTTTCTTTATTCACCAAAGGGTTCCGGTATCTGAATTCGCTTGATTGGTCCACCCACACAGGAATTCCCGTCAATTTTTCCAGGATGTACCTGCCGGTCAACCCGGCATGATACGCCGTCCCGCACGCGACGATAGCTATATTTTTTATTTTTTTCAGATGCGAGGGTTTTATCTTCTGTTCAAGGAACTCGACTTTCCCCGGGCCTTTTATTCTTTCATTGAAAATTTGCCTCAGCACCTCCGGCTGCTCGAATATCTCCTTGAGCATAAAATGCTTATACCCCGTTTTCTCTGCCCTGGAAAGATCCCATTTCACGAGAATAGGTTTTCTTTTTACTTTTTTCCCGTCTTTCCCGTAAACGATTATACCCTTTGCCGACAGATCCACCGTATCTCCGTTTTCAAGGTATATCACTCTCTGGGTGTGGTCTAAAACCGCGGGAATATCGCTTGCTATGAAATTTTCTTTTGTCCCGACCCCCGCGATAAGCGGGCTGTCCTGCCTGGCGCCCACAATTCTTCCTTCTTCATCTCTATGTATCACCGCGAGAGCGAAAGACCCGGACAGTTTTTTTGTGGCTCTCTGTACAGCGTGAAGAAGGTCTCCATTGTAATTATCGGCGATCAGGTGAGCTATTACCTCGGTGTCGGTGTCTGAACGGAACTTATACCCTTTCCTTGAAAGTAAATCTTTTAGTTCCTGGTAGTTCTCTATAATTCCGTTATGAACTACGGCTACGCGTGACTCGGGATCGACGTGTGGATGAGCGTTTACGTCATTTGGCACTCCGTGGGTCGCCCATCTCGTATGCCCTATCCCTGTGTTGCCTCTTACCAGATCCTTTTTCAGCTCTTCCGCCAGAACCTGGAGTTTCCCCTGTTTTTTCACCACGGTCATGGCCCCGTCGTCCAGGACGGCTATGCCGGCAGAATCATATCCCCTGTATTCAAGCCGAGAGAGCCCTTTTATCAAAACCTTCGCCGCTTCCTTTTCTCCGGTATACCCGATTATCCCGCACATGGCCTCTCCGCCTTTTTCGGCCTTTCTACCCGTTAAATTTTTCCATAAGGTTTATTATGTCTGTCCTGGCGCATCTGCCGATCAGAGACGCCATATAAAGCAGAACCGATAATTGCCAGCAATCTTCAGATCCTAATAAAAGCGCGGTATTCACGTTCTCTTTTCTTTCAAAAGTTTTCTTATATTTCGCGGCTGTCTTGGCAAGAGACGCTTCTTCCAGGGAAAGCTTGTCTACAAAATTGTTATACTTTAGCGACGGGAACCTCACTCCTCTCATCAAAAAGAACATCTGCATGGTTCCCTGTTCCATATCGAGATCTTCCTTAAAATTAAATCCCTCGAACTGCGGAAGATCTTCCGGCAGGAGGATAAGAGGTTTTTCTATGGTTACCTTTCCTCTTCTCACCACCGTATGCCCTTCATTGACTTCCGATTCTCCAAGAAAAACATATGGTACCTTGGTTGATACGAAAGTGGGCAAAGCCTTAACTCTCCCTCGCACTATCTCTGTCTTGCGCTGAGCTTTTTCCCAAAGTTCCTCTATATCCATTGCTCTCCCGTTCTTTTCCTTTAAAAACCCGCCGTCCCGATTATACTTTATGCCCTGTCCTTTTGCAAGAACCTCCGGTGTCAACTCCGGGGGGTCAGACCTCAAATGTGACACGCCCCGTTTTTTCCCCTCTCGCCGCGGTTGCCGCCCCGCCGAAAATCCCCGCGGCCACCCACCAACAGCTCGGCAAAGAATTTTGCGTCCGAGATCCTGTTAAGTTGGCTCCTCCGCTACTTTGTCCTGCGACCCATCCGCAGCCTTCTCTTCCGGCTCTCATTGAGATCTTCGTTCCTCGCATAGATGGCTTCGGGGAATCAATTTGGCCGCGTTTATGACAAAAGAACAAAAGACAGGAATTTTATAAGCTCCTGTCTTTCGGCCAACTCTATGGCGTCCCCAAGGGGATTCGAACCCCTGTCGTCAGAATGAAAATCTGATGTCCTAGACCAGGCTAGACGATGGGGACGCTGAAGGGCTGTATTCTACAGAATAGTCCTGTATTTTTCAACTGTTTTTTCTCTTTTTTTCTGCCGTGAGGCCCGAGCTCCTTTGAAAGCTTCTTTTCCCTGTTTATCACTCTTCTCCCGCTTCCTCTCCTTCTCCCTCGTCTGCCCCTTCACCCACGTCCTCATTTTCTTTTGCCACTACGCTGGCTACTGCCGTAAGTTTGTCTCCCGCCTTAAGGGATATCACTCTTACCCCTTGCGTCGACCTTCCGACATTGCTGATCCCGGCTACCGGCACACGGACAACCATCCCCTGCTGGGAAATGAGCATTATTTCATCCGGATCCTTTACGCTTTTGATCCCCACGACATTACCGTTTTTCTCAACTACCTTTAGATTTATTACTCCGCCGCCCCCTCTAGACTGCAATCTATATTCTTCAAAATTGGTTCTTTTCCCGAACCCTTTCTCCGTAACGGACAAAAGCGCCCCTTCGCTCATGACTTTTACCATCCCTACGACCTTGTCCTTTTTCGCGAGCCTTATTCCTCTCACTCCCTGAGCTCCTCTTCCCATTACTCGGATCCCTTTTTCGCTGAACTTTATGGCCTTGCCCGTAGAAGTCGCTATAACGATCTCATCGTCTCCTCCCGAAAGCAGCGAACCGATGAGGGAATCTCCCTTGTCCAGGGTCACGGCTATTATCCCTCCCTTGCGGGGATTTTTGAACGCGGAAAGGTCTGTTTTTTTGATCTTTCCGTTTTCGGTCGCCATAACAACGAAGACCCCGTCGGTAAACTCTCTTACCGGAACAACCGACGTGATCTTTTCTCCGGCGGTCAGCCCCACTACGTTCACTATGGGCCTTCCCTTTGTCATTTTCCCGGCTTGCGGGATCTCGTGTACCTTCAACCAGTGCAGCTTTCCTTCGTTAGTGAATACAAGCATATAGTCATGCGTTGAGGCGATAAACAAATGTTCTATAAAATCCTCTTCTTTTGTTTTTGCTCCCGTAACGCCTTTCCCTCCTCTTCTCTGTTTTCTGTAGGAGCTTACCGGGAACCTTTTGATATATCCTTCATGGCTAAGGGTTATTACCATGTCTTCTTCCGCTATAAGATCCTCTATGTCCATATCCTCCGCGGCACCCGTTATTTCAGTTCTCCGCATATCCCCGAATTTTTCCTTTATTTCGATGATTTCCTCTTTAATGATAGACAATAATTTTTTTTCGCTGGCCAGTATCCCTTTAAGCTGTTCTATCAGCTTCAGTAATTCCAGGTACTCGGCCTCCAGTTTTTCGGTCTCAAGATTGGTGAGCTGCTGCAGCCTCATTGCCAGTATCGCCATCGACTGCCTTTCGCTTAAAGAGAACTTCTTCATTAAGTTCATTTTGGCTTCTGCCGGATCTTTTGATCTTTTAATTATCTTTATTACCTCGTCCAGGTTCTTTATTGCGACCTTAAGGCCCTCAAGGATATGCGCTCTTTCTTCCGCCTGCGCCAGATCATATTTTGTTCTTCTTGTTATAACGTCCTTCCGGTGGCGGATGAACTCCTCCAGGACCTGTTTAAGCGTCAGAACCTGCGGCTGCCCGTCAACTAGCGCGAGCATTATTACCCCGAAGGTTTCTTTCATCTGAGTGTGTTTGTATAAAAGGTTCATCACCACCTGGGCGTTCTGTCCTTTACGGATGTCTACCACAATTCTCATCCCGTCCCGGTCGGACTCGTCCCTTATATCTTGTATCCCTTCTATTTTCCGGGCCTTTACCAGATCCGCCATCGAAGTGATAAGCCGGGTTTTATTTACCTGGTAGGGGATCTCCGTAACGATTATTGCTTCCCTTCCCCCTTTTTTCTGTTCAATGTGAGCCTTAGCGTGCATCTTCAATGAGCCTCTGCCCGTCCTGTAAGCGCTGCGTATTCCGTCCTGCCCGCAAATAAGCCCTCCGGTGGGGAAATCAGGGCCTTTTACTATCTTCAGCAGGCTTTCGATCGTACACTCCGGATTGTCAACGAGATAACATATCGCGTCCACTATTTCACTTACATTATGAGGAGGGATATTCGTCGCCATTCCGACAGCTATTCCGCTTGACCCGTTTATCAGCAAGTTCGGCAAGACCGCCGGCATCACCACCGGCTCTTCCAATGACCCGTCAAAATTCGGCCGCCACTCGACGGTCTCTTTTTCTATGTCTTTCAACAGCCACTCCGTTATCCTGTGCGTTCTCGCCTCTGTGTACCTCATTGCTGCCGCGGCGTCGCCGTCGACCGACCCGAAGTTACCCTGCCCGTCCACAAGGGGATACCGGAGAGAAAAGTCCTGGACCATTCGCACCAACGCATCGTAAACGGCGCTGTCCCCGTGAGGATGATATTTACCAAGCACTTCACCGACTATCCTGGCGCTCTTTTTGTACGGCTTGTTGTATATTATCCCCATGTCCTTCATGGCGTACAGTATCCGCCTGTGCACCGGCTTAAGTCCGTCCCTTACGTCCGGCAAAGCCCTTCCCACGATAACGCTCATGGCGTAATTGATATAAGAATCTTTCATCTCATCTTCAATGTGTATGGGGATCACTTTTTCGTTTCTCGTATACATATCATTCCTTTCCCGATCTGATCAGGCATTGGTCTTATATATCAAGATTCTTCACTTCTTTCGCGTGTTCTATTATGAAGGTCCTCCGGGATTCCACGTTATCCCCCATAAGCACCACGAACATCATATCTGCCTCTACGGCATCCTCAATGGTGACCTTCTGTAAGGTCCTTCTTTCCGGATCCATCGTCGTCTCCCACAATTGTTCCGGGTTCATTTCCCCGAGGCCTTTATACCTCTGTATGGACAAGCCTTTTTCCCCTTCCTTGAGGATATACGCCAGCAACCCGTGAAGAGAATATATCTTTTCTTCTGTGTTTATAGAAAAGATCGGGTTTATCTTTTTCTCCCCGCCTTTTTTCTTCTTTTCTTCGGGCTTCTTAAAATATAATTCTTCTTTTTCGGGGGCTTCTCTGTCGTAATCGGCGATATCCAGGCCGGCCTTCTCTATCTCTTTGGTGATTTTTTCTATTTCTTTAGCCTCGTAAAATTCCTGAACGGTTATCGTGGAATCTTCGCCCTCGTTCGGGGAGGCCTCTTCCTGCAGTTCTATTTCTTTTTCTCCGTTTTCCCCTTTGCTCTTGTTCTGCCGGGAAAACTTATCAAGGTCTTCGTCCGAGTAAAGGAACTTTTCCTCCCCATCGACCTTTATCCGGTATATCGGCAATTTTTTTGTTTTCTCATCCGCGAGCGAAAGGTATTGCCCGAACTTTATTCCCCTTCGTTCTATCCCGTGAGAGATCTTTTCAAGCCTTATAAGCAGTTCCAGCAGGCTTTTCATCTTGGCCGGTGTCATTTGTTTTTTTTCCGCCAGGTTTTCGATCTTAAGGTCTTCCATTCCCTCCTCTATCAGGAACTCTTTCATCTCCGCTTCCGTGTTTATGTAGCTTTCCTTCTTTCCCCGCTTTACACGGTACAACGGCGGCTGCGCTATATACACATGTTCGTTTTCTATAAGTGCCTTCATCTGCCTGAAAAGAAAAGTAAGTATGAGAGTCCTGATATGCGACCCGTCAACATCGGCGTCGCACATTAGAATTATCTTTCCGTACCTGACCTTAGTAACGTCAAACTCCTCTCCGATACCCGCTCCAAGAGCGGTTATGACTGTCTTTATTTCCTCGTTGTTAAGCATCTGGTTTACCCTGGCTTTCTCAACATTGAGGATCTTGCCCTTGAGGGGAAGTATCGCCTGATATCTCCTGTCCCTTCCCTGTTTAGCCGACCCTCCCGCGGAATCTCCCTCAACAACATAAAGTTCCGTCAGCATAGCGTCCCTCTCGGAACAATCAGCCAGTTTTCCCGGGAGAGACCCGCTGTCGAGAGCCCCTTTTCTGCGCGTCAGGTCCCGTGCCTTCCGAGCGGCCTCTCTGGCCTGCGCCGCTGTCACCGCTTTTTTCGTGATTCCCGAGGCGATCGATGGATTTTCTTCCAAAAAAGCCCCCAAAAGTTCGTTGGTGGCGGCTTCTACTATCCCTTCCACTTCAGAATTTCCCAGCTTTGTTTTTGTTTGCCCTTCGAATTGCGGGTTGGGCACCTTTGTGTTAATAACCGCCGTAAGGCCTTCGCGCACATCGTCGCCGGACATCGCTGCGCCTTTAAGGATGCCCCTGTTTCTGGCATAACTATTAAGCGTCCTGGTAAGGGCCGCCTTAAAGCCTGTCAGGTGCGTTCCTCCTTCCGTGGTGGGGATATTGTTGACAAAGCTATATATGTTCTCCCCATAACTTTCGTTATACTGCATAGCGATCTCGACCTGTACATTATCTTTTTCCTTTTCGAAATAGATGATCTTTTTATGCACCGGTTTTTTCTTCTCGTTTATATACTCAACAAAAGAAATTAGCCCTCCTTCATAAAAAAATTCCCCTTCTTTGTCAGACCTTTCGTCTGTGAGAGAGATCCTTACTCCTTTATTGAGAAAAGCCAACTCCCTGAACCTTGTCGCCAGGGTGTCGTAACTGAAAATGTTAGTTTCCGTGAAGATCTTTTCGTCCGGCCTGAAAGTTACGGATGTTCCTGTCTTGTTCGCTTTGCAGAACGTTTTCAAGTTCGTGGCTTTTTTCCCTTCCCTGTATTCCTGAGAATGGATCTTCCCGTCTCTTTTTACTTCCACCTTCATCCATTCCGAAAGCGCGTTAACCACACTCACTCCGACTCCATGCAGCCCTCCGGACACCTTATATACTCTATGGTCGAACTTCCCCCCCGCATGAAGCGTTGTCATTACCACTTCGACTGCCGGTTTTTTCTCTTTTTCGTGAATGTCGACCGGGATCCCCCTGCCGTTATCCCGAACCGTAACGCTTTCATCCGCATGGATTATAACATCAACCTTATCGCAGTAGCCTCCCATCACTTCGTCGATGGAGTTATCTACAACTTCGTACACGAGATGATGTAACCCCTTTTTTCCCGTATCCCCGATGTACATTGCGGGCCTTTTCCTAACAGCTTCAAGCCCTTCCATAACCTGGATAGACGCGGCGTCATAACTTCCTTCTTGTTTTATTATTTTTTTTGTGTTTTTTTGTTTTCCCATTTTCCCCTTTCCTTCTTTATTGATCGTCGAGCGATCCTATCCTAAACCTTATTTCCGAGGGCTTGTTCCTTCCGGTATATTTTTCGTTGAACCTGGCGAGAATATTCCTTTTTTCCAGCGTCAGCCTGTACAACCATGACGTATCCTCAACTATGACCAGCATGGTCCCTTTCTTCAGGCTCGCCGGTTTCGTGTGTTTCCTTATTTCTTCATCCACCGCGTATGTCCAGGCTTCCCTTGCCGCTCCGCCTTTCTTCCCCGTTTCCTTGTCCCACTTGGAAATAAGGCCTTCAACAATGTTTCTTACGTGCGAGGATCTGTTCCGTTCCATCTTTTTCCTTTAATTTATTCGGAAAGCTGCATTGGAAGGACCACATACGTATATTCATTTCCCCTTCTTATCACCCCTGGTTTTGTAGCGTCGCTTACTTCAAAAACTATTTCGTCTTCCTCTAGATTTTTAAGAACATCTATAAGATACCTTGGGTTAAACCCTATGTCTATATCCTCTGACCCCGAAAAGTCAGCGTCTATCTCCTCTGTGGCTTTACCTATATATGCCGTTTCCTTTTCTATTACCATCTTCTTTTTCTTTATTCCGAATTTTATTGCCATAGAATCCTGCTCTGTGAAAATACTGGCTCTTCTGGTGGCGTTTAAAAAATCATCTCTTCCGACTTTTACTTCTATCCCGGTCCTTTCCGGAATGACCTTCTTATAGCTTGGATAATCTCCTTCTATAAGCCTTGAAATTACGACGCTTTTGGCAAACTCGAACATTATCTGGTTTTCTCCGAGTTGGACCTGAACATTTCCTTCTTCTTCCAGCATCCTTTTTATTTCTTGTATCGTTTTAGTGGGGACAATAACTGACCTGTCTATTAAAGTTTTTTTGTTGAGTTTTTTTTCTATGGTAGCTAATCTTCTTCCGTCAGTGGCAACCAGGGTTATCGTTTCGCCTTTAACTATGAACAACATCCCGTTAAGAACATATCTTGTGTCGTCTCTGCTTATGGCAAAATCCGTAAGGGTTATCATTTCCTTTAATGTCTTCTGATCCACATCCACGGAATCCTGATCTTTAAAGACGGGTAAATTAGGAAATTCTTCTTTTGGAAGGCCTATTATGCGGAACTGGGCTTTCGCGCTTTTTATTGTTACATAGTTGCTTTTTTTCATCGACACAGATATAGGGCTTTCATCGGGCAGGGCCTTTACGATATCAAAGAATTTCCTTGCCGGAACGGAAATAGCTCCTGAGGCGGACACCTCCGCTTCAGAGGAAAATCTTATACCTATATCAAGGTCAGTAGCTGTCATGGTTACTTTTCCGTTATCTGCCTCAATAAGAACATTACTTAAAATAGGCAGGCTGCTTTTTTGTGAAACAGCGTTCTGTACCGCCTGTATGCCCGTAACTAACATTTCTTTCGAGATCGTGAAATCCATCCTTCCTCCCTGTCTTATATACCTTAGTTACTAGTGCTTCTATTATCTTTTAAAAAAATAGCAGTAATAGTCGTAATAGAGCGCTTCTTTTTTGTGGATAACTTCAAAACCATAACAGAGCAATAAAGATAAAAAAAAATAACCTGTGGATAACCGCATTTCTTTCCTTTTGCTTAAAAGCTAAAGATATCCACAGAGAAACTTATTCTTTTATTATCTGGGTCAATCTATCTAACATTTCCTTAGTTTGGTCGTTCATATTTCTTTCTTTGCCTATTTTATCACAAGCATGCACAACTGTCGAATGGTCCCTACCCCCAAAAAAGCTGCCTATATCGGGAAGGGAAAAATTAGTTAATTCCCGAGAAAGGAACATGGCGACCTGCCGGGGATAAGAAAAAGCCCGGGAACGTTTTTTTGTCTTCATTTCAGCCTCGCTTATTCCAAAAAAGGATGACACCTGTTTTTGTATCATATCGACGGTTATGGTCTTAGAGCCCGAGGAGATCATGCCCTTAAGAACGTTTTTTGCCAGATCCACGCTCATTTCTTTTCCGGTAAGGTGGGAGAAAGCGACCACCCTGATAAGAGCTCCTTCCATTTCGCGGATATTGGTCTTTATATTCTCAGCGAGAAAATAAAGCACATCCTGGGGGATGAGAATATTCTCATTTTCGCATTTCTTTCCTATTATAGCTGAGCGTGTTTCAAAGTCAGGGGGCTGGATGTCCGCTGTCAACCCCCAGGAAAAACGGGAGACCAGCCTTTCTTCAAGTGACGGGATCTCTTTCGGGGATCGGTCGCTGCAAAAAACAAGCTGTTTATGGGCATCGTGCAGGGCGTTGAAGGTATGGAAAAATTCTTCCTGGGTGGATTCTTTCCCGGCGATAAACTGAACATCGTCAACAAGAAGGACATCAACAGAACGATAAGTGCTTCGGAATTGCTGGGTGGCTTTTGTTCGAATGGCGCGGATCAGTTGATTTGTAAAGTTTTCGCTGGTGATGTAAAGGATCTTTGCTTTGGGATAGCGGCAAAGGATCTCGTGTGCCAGAGATTGCATGAGATGGGTTTTGCCTAATCCGACGCCGCCGTAGAGGAAAAGAGGATTATAAGCTTTTGAGAGCTTGTCGCAAACGGCAAGCGCCGCGGCATGAGCAAAACAATTACTCGGCCCGACAACGAAATTATCGAAAGTATAGTTTTCTTTCAATCCCAGTTCCTTTGAGCGAGATTCTGCCTGGGGGCGGGAAGCGGAAAAAACCGATTTCAGCCACCCTCCTTGAGGGGCTTTTTTGGAGGCGTCCGAAGACAGGGTTTTCGGAGCGGGAGAAAAAGCGGAGTTAGTTACCCCGGGATGTTCATTAATATGGAAAGAAATCTCCAACGGGGATCCCGCGGCATGGAGGAGGCCCTCTTTTAAAATATCCATGTATTTGTCTTTCAGCCAAGTTTCATGAAACTTGCTGGGAACTCCAAGGGTTATAGATGTTTCGGTGACGGAGATCTGAGATATAGGAGAAAACCAGGTATCGAACATAAGTTCGTCAGAGGAAGATCTAATATATGTGCGGGCTTTGTCCCAAATAGTGGTCATATTTGATCTATAGAGGATAAACAAATGTTATCAACAGTAAAAGAGAGGCTTTTCCACAGAAAACACAACAGATATCAACAAGTTATCCACAAGCCCGATACCGCATAAATGACGAAAAAACCTACTGATAGACATTATATACCAAACGAAGAGCTATGCAAGAGAAATCTAGAATATAAAAAAGGGCGCTTTACAAGGAGGAAAAAGCCCAGGGGGAGGGCTTTTTGTGTGGGAAGAAAAAAAGGACAAGTTTTATGTTAAAAAACGCGGAGAAAAGCAAATTATTAGTTGTCTGCTTTTTCAGGGAAAAACCATATTGCAGAGCCCGAGAGAAAAAAATAAATTTATGGAGTTTTCCCCGGGAAAGCTCCCCTTTCGCAAGCTACCCCTATTTAACTTGACTTGACTAAACGGTATGATATAATCAAGAGTTTTTAAATACCGATTTTGAGTAAAAGAAGGAGCCATCGGTGAAAAAGAATCTCACAAGAAAATCTAATCTGAAAAGAAAAAGAAAGCACGGTTTTCTTAAAAGAACAAGCACTAAGGCAGGCCGGGCAGTATTAGCCAAAAAAAGAAAAAAAGGCAATAAAGTTCTGTCAGCGTGAAGATAAAGCATATACGCAAACCCTCTGAATTCGCCGCAATGGTGCGGAAAAGCGGGAAGATCAAGGAAAGTAGGCTCACCGTATTTTTCAGGAGCTACAATTCCCCGGGAGGCCTTTCGGTAGGGCTTATAGTGTCTAAAAAAACAGACCCTAACGCTACCGGGAGGAACTATATCCGCAGAGCTATCTATTCAACGTGCGGGGACCTGGCTCCCCGATTTGAGAAAAAAACCGATATGATAGTAAGAGTAGACGGAAGTACGGTTTCAGTCGGGAAAAAAGAGCTCTATGCAGAGATAAAGGGAGACCTTGAAAAAGCGACAGACCTTATTTTGAAAGAAACGCGGATACGAGCGGACGAAAGACATAATAGGGCGGTGAAAAACGGTTAAAACTTTAGCGATCAAGGCGATACGGCTATACCGCAAGAATATAAGCCCTTTATTTGCAAGGAGTTGCAGGTTTGTTCCCTCTTGTTCCCAGTATGCGGAAGAAGCGATCGAGAGATATGGGGTTATGAAGGGGTCTACAAAAACCTTTTGGAGAGTGCTGCGATGTAATCCATTTTCTCAAGGGGGGTACGATCCCGTGGAAAGAACCGATAAGATTGGAGAAGAAAAATAATGGAAAAACGAATGATAGTGGCTATAGGGTTATCCCTTTTGATTCTTTTTGGGTTCCAAATGCTCGGATCGAAACCAGAACCACACGTAGAACGCATAACACCTTTAAAACAAACAACTTATAGCGATACACCCTCTTCCCCTCAGGTAAAGGCGGTCAGACAGGACTCCGGGGTGGAGCTAAAAGAAATTGAAGTAGATCCGAGAACCGAAGAAAAGACAACAATTATTGAGAGAGGAAAAACAAAAGTAGTCTTTTCAGACAGAGGCGGGAGCATAAAAGAGATCCTTCTTGGCGCGGAACATGACCCCGAAGCGGGGAAAGAACAGGTTTATTCACAAGAGGATCCTGGCAAAAGGATGTTCGCTATGACGATGGATCTCTTAGGTGGGCTGGATAAAGCAAAGTTCACGCAAAAGAAGGGTCCCGATTTTGTGGAATACACCTACATAGAGGAAGAGTGGCTCAAAGTAAGCAAAAAATTTCAGTTCACTCAAAAAGAATATGAAATGCTGGTGG
>CAYMBK010000073.1:0-5219 GCA_964388645.1 uncultured Planctomycetia bacterium
ATATATATAAACCCGCTCCCGTGGCTTCGTTCGCGTGATCTTTACGCCGCCAATTAGGATGCTGGAATCGTGATACATGCCGTTCCGGATGAGGCATCATGCCCATTATCCGGCCTGAAGGGTCGCATATGCCGGCGATGTCGTCAACTGAACCGTTAGGGTTGAACATGTCCCCCGCCGGTTCGCCGGACGGGCTGGAATATCTAAAAAGTATCTGGCCGTTCTCATTGAGGACCTTGAGCAGGCTTTTGTCTTTCACAATGAACTTTCCCTCGGCGTGAGCAATGGGCATTGAAATTACACCGGGAAGGTTTTTTGTCCATGCGCATGGGGATTTTCCCCCGGCTCCGGAACGTTCGTTTTTAAGGTACACCCATTTGGCGATGAATTTTCCCGAATCGTTCAAGCCCAGGGTCGCTTCCATTTGGAACTTCCCGGAGAGAGATGTCCCCGGAAGAAGCCCCATTTTCACCAGCACCTGGAAACCGTTGCATATGCCTATGACCAATTTCCCTTTGGCGATAAAAGAAGATATCTGATCGCGCAGGGCCGAGCGGATCTCATTGGCCAGTATTTTTCCGCTTGCTACATCGTCTCCGTAGGTAAAACCTCCGGGTATCGCCAGTATGTGATAGGCATCAAGCGTGTTCTTTTTGCGCTTTAGCTCGTTAATGTGCTTTAGCTCAGCCTTGGCTCCGGCCAGATTAAAGGCATGGGCTGTTTCCAGATCACAATTAGTTCCGGCTGTGCGGAGTATTACCGCCTTAATATTTTTCACTCATTACCTCTGGTATAGGTGATCTCCAACGTTCTTTCATTTTTTCAAGCGGCGCCTTTATGACAATATCCCCCCCAACCCCGGAGACAGCCAGCATTTTATCTTTTGAAACAGATCCAAGAAGCCCGAAGGGCAGGTTTTTCATCTCGTTTTCAAATTTTGCCCGTAAGTTCGCGGGAACTTCCACAACAAACCTGGAATTGGATTCGGAAAAAAGTATAATATCGTCTCTTTTGGCCGTTCCGGAAGACAAAGGAACGTTTTTCAGGGAAATGCGGGAACCGAAGCCTCCGGCGAAGAGCATCTCCGCGACGGCTACAGCCAGCCCGCCGTCGGAACAGTCGTGAGCCGAGACCACCAGCCCTTTTGAAATGGCTTTTTGCAGGCGACGCATGAGGCCAATGGAAAATTTCGGATCGAGCCGCGGAACTACACCCGCGGATATCCGCCTTGTTAGGAAATACTGGGAGCCGCCCATCTCGGGGAAAGTCCTTCCAAGCACGTAAATTAAGTTGCCCGGCTGTTTAATGTCCATGGATATCGTTTTTGTAATGTCTTTTATGACGGCTACTGCCGAGATCAGCAGCGTGGGCGGTATAGATACAACGCCTTTCGGCGTGGAGAATTCGTTGTTAAGGCTGTCTTTTCCCGAAATGAAAGGTGTGCCATACACCTTTGCCACATCGTAGCACGCTCTTGCCGCCCTTACAAGCCCTCCGAGCTGTTCGGGGTTTTCCGTATTAGCCCAGCAGAAGTTATCTAAAATGGCCACTCTTGAAAGGTCGGCTCCTACCGCGGCGAGCTGCCGTATAGCCTCGTCAATAGCGCTCGCGGCCATCCAGTAAGGGTCGATGTCACCGTAAGACGGGTTTATTCCCGCCGAGACAGCTATCCCTCTTTTGCTTCCGGGAAAAGGCCTTGTGACCGAAGCGTCCGAAGGGCCGTCGTTGCCCGGGCCTACGAGGGATTTAAGCACGCTGCCTCCCTGCACTTCATGATCGTACTGCCGTATTATCCACTCTTTGCTGCAGACGTTCCATGAAGAGAGAACGTTCAAAAGATCTTGAGTATAATTCTTCCGCGCTTTGGGAAGAGCGCGCGGCGTTTGTTTTACCTCTTTCCACGTCGCTTTGCGCACTTTTCTGGGAAGTCCGCCGTGCAGAAACTCCATGCTTATGTCTCCTACACGGTTTTTCTTGTAATAAAGCGTCAGCCGGCCTGTTCCCGTGAATTTACCGATAACCGTAGCTTCAACGTCCTCTGCCGCGAAAACAGCCATTAGCTTTTTCAGCTTGGACGGTTTTACCGCAAGTACCATCCTTTCCTGCGCCTCAGAAACCCATATTTCCCAGGGTTTCAGGCCGTCGTATTTAAGCGGCGCGGCATCGAGATATACCTCGGCCCCTGTTTCCTCGCCCATTTCACCTACGGCGCTGGAAAACCCGCCGGCGCCGCAGTCGGTGATAGCCTCATACAGACGCAGATCCCTGGCTTTTAGAAGCGTATCAAGCATCTTTTTTTCGGTTATCGGGTCGCCGATCTGAACCGCTGTTGAAGATACCGTTTCTGACCGGTGCGTAAGCACGGCCGAGGAGAAAGTGGCTCCGTGAATGCCGTCTCTGCCCGTTCGTCCTCCGACCGCTACTATAAGCTCTCCGGGAGACACCTTTTTCCCGGCGAATTTGTGCGGCAATATGCCGACATTCCCGCAGTAAACAAGCGGGTTTCCAGCGTATCTTTTATCGAAACATACCGCTCCGTTCACCGTAGGTATCCCCATTTTGTTGCCGTAGTCGCGCACGCCGCTGACTACGCCCTTAAAGACCCTTTTAGGGTGCAGTGCCCCTTTGGGAACTTTTGACGCGGGCGTATCAGGCGGAGCAAAGCAGAAAACATCGGTATTTATGATGGGCTTAGCGCCGCGGCCCGTCCCCATAGGGTCACGCAAAACGCCCCCTACACCGGTTTCCGCTCCGCCGTAAGGTTCGAGGGCCGAGGGATGGTTGTGCGTCTCGACCTTAAAGCATATATCGTGTTCGTCGTCGAACCGTATTATGCCGGCATTATCCTTGAACACCGAAACGCACCATGGCTTATTAAGCTCCGAGGTGACCTTTACGACGGTTTCCTTCAGAAGGTTGTCTATTATTTTTCCGTCCATGTCCACCTGGCCCATCATTGTTTTATGTTTGCAATGTTCGCTCCAGGTCTGGGCCAGGGTTTCAAGCTCGCAATCGGTAGGTTCCCTGCCGAGATCCCTGAAATGATCGCGGATAGCTTTCATTTCGTCAAGAGACAGGTAAAGCTGACCGGAAGCGCTCAGGCGCTCAAGCTCCCGGTCTGACGCGCCGATAATCGGTACTTCAACTCTGACAAACCTGTAAGGTTCGGCGGATATCTCACCTTCATCTCCTTTTGACACATGCTGGATCACCTTATTGTAAAGCAGTTTTTCGGATATCACGGAGATATCCTTTTCTGAGAGGGATCCCCTGAAAACATATTTTTTTGATGTGGAGGCGGAGGTTATTCCTTTTACTCCGGAGTCTTTAGCCGCCTTCAGCACGCTTTCTCCGGAAGGGTCCATAACCCCGGGATTGTAGGCTATTTCGACGGTTTTAACGGCATTGCCGCGCGAAGGGCCGCGGAAGGAGAAGCTTAGCTTGAAAACCTGAGAGACCTTATCGGCGAGAACCTCTTCGGCAAGCAATTCGGCGTGCGCGCGGGAAAATTTTCCGCGCAAAGTATAAACCTCGGCGTACTCAACGTCGAATTTTTTCTTTATGCCAAGGTCCAGGATGTCCTTTTTAAGGTTTTCGGCGAGTGCGTCGTATACCCCGCTTTTATCGCGGACTTCAACTCTGGCATAGCTGACCAAGGCGGATCTCCCGCTTTTGTACGCTTTTTTCGATCTTTTAACCTGAGATCTTTTCATTTATTCCCACTCTATTGTTCCGGGCGGCTTAGATGTAATATCGAAAACCACGCGGTTTATGCCTTCGACTTCGTTAATGATGCGGTTTGATATTTCACTTAGCACCCTGTAGGGTATTTTTGCCCAGTCGGCCGTCATGCCGTCTACGCTGGTAACCGCTCTTAAAGCTATGGCGTCTTCATATGTGCGGTTATCTCCCATTACCCCGACGCTCTGCACGGGCAGATAAACGCCGAATATCTGCCATGTTTTGCCGTAAATGCCGCGTTTTTTAGCGATGTCCATAATTACCTTGTCGGCGTTCCTGAGCGCCTCAAGGCGCTTGGGGGTTACCTGCCCTACGATCCTGACGGCCAGCCCCGGGCCCGGGAAAGGCTGACGGTTCACAAGCTCGGACGGCAAGCCGAGCTCGGTGCCGACTTTACGGGCTTCGTCCTTGAAAAGTTCTCTTAAGGGCTCTACAAGGGCCAGCCCCATTTTTTCCGGAAGGCCCCCGACGTTATGGTGGGATTTTATTGTTTTTGACGGCCCGCCGTAAAAAGACCGAGATTCGATGACGTCGGGATAAAGCGTGCCCTGAGCGAGGAATTTGGCGTTCTTAATTTTCTTGGCCGCCTGTTCGAAAACTTCTATGAACGTTACCCCTATTATCTTTCTTTTCTTTTCAGGGTCGCGCACTCCCTTAAGCTTTTTAAGAAAGAGCTCTTTCGCGTCGATAACGGTAAGGTCAAGCTTAATGTTCTTTCGAAAGATATGCTCCACTTTCTCGCGCTCGCCTTTGCGCAAAAGGCCGTTATCGACAAAAATACACCTGAGGTTCCTGCCGATAGCTTCATTCAAGATCATGGCGCAAACCGAAGAATCCACGCCGCCGGAAAGCCCGAGTATGACCTTGTCTTTCTTGACCTCAGACCTTATGGCCTCTATTTTCGAACGTATAAAAGCCTTTGCCGTCCAGGATCTTTTACATCCGCAGATGCCGAATATGAAATTTTTAAGGAGCGTTCCGCCTTCCGTCGTATGCGCCACTTCCGGGTGGAACTGGACGGCGTATATCCGTTTTTCGGAGTTCTGGAAAGCCGCGCAGGAGGTGTTCGCGCTGCCGGCAATGCCGACGAAACCCTTCGGCAGAGAGGTTATTCTGTCGCCGTGGCTCATCCATGTGACGCTTTTGGGGCACATGCCCCTGAAAAGCTCGCTGGAAAGGTCGAAGCGCACGATCGCCTCTCCGTATTCACGGCATGTCCCGCGGGAAACCTTCCCGCCTTCGGCTTTAGCGAGCGCCTGCATGCCGTAGCAGATGCCCATTATCGGGATGCCTTCTCCTAATATGCTCGGGTTTATAACAGGAGGGCGCTTGTCATAAACGCTCGAAGGCCCTCCGGAGAGTATTATGCCGGCGGGGTCGATCTCCCTTATTTTTTTCAGGCTGACCGTATGGGGCTCTACGGATGAAAAAACACCGTTTTCTCTTACGCGCCGGGCTATCAGCTGGACATACTGCGA
>CAYMBK010000074.1:0-6482 GCA_964388645.1 uncultured Planctomycetia bacterium
AGGTGCCCAACATAGGCAGGGCGGTAATAAGCGTGCACTGCCACAACGATCTCGGGCTGGGTGTGAGCAATTCGCTTTCTGCCGTTCTTAACGGAGCCGGTCAGGTGGAATGCACGATCAACGGGCTTGGAGAACGCGCGGGCAACGCGGCCCTGGAAGAAATAGTCATGGGCATACGAATGCGCAAGGATATTTTTAAAGGTGTCTCGACGGGAATAAATACCAAAGAACTTTATAAGACCAGCAGGCTTGTGAGTAAGCTTACCGGTATTCCGGTGCAGCCTAATAAATCCATTATAGGCGAGAACGCTTTCTGCCATGAGTCGGGGATACATCAGGACGGCGTCCTGAAAAAGAGAGTTACCTACGAGATAATACGCCCGCAGGATGTCGGATTCGCCGGAAGTAAGATAGTGCTCGGGAAACTTTCCGGGCGCCATGCCTTCGCGGACAGGCTGAAAACGCTCGGTTTTTCGCTTTCAGATAAAGAGATAGACGCGGCTTTTAAAAGGTTCAAGTCCCTGGCGGATAAAAAACAGAAAATATACGATGAGGACCTCGCGTCAATAGTCGAAGAAGGGCTGGATGCCGTTGAGGAGAAATACAAGCTTATTGATTTTGAAGTTACAAGCGGGAAAAAGCTCAAACCTTCCGCGAGTGTCAGACTTGAACATCAGGGCCGGGAGATATCGGCCCAGGCCGGGGGTGACGGCCCCATAGATGCGTGTTTCAAGGCTATAGAAAAAGCTACCGGCGAGAAAGGCAGGCTTGTGGATTATAAGGTGGGCGCTGTTACCAGCGGCAAAGACGCGTTAGGCGAGGCCAGCGTAAAACTCAAGCGGCGGGAGCGTGTCGTAATAGGCCGGGGGACAAGTACGGACGTGATCGAAGCTAGTTTGAGGGCTTATGTAAGCGCCATAAACAGGGTCAGCGCATTTTCCGCCGGGAAGGCCCATCCGAGGAAAAGCCCGGGAAGCCGCGGCTCGTCCCGAAAGGCATGAGTGTATGGGGGAAGACAAGGGAAGAAAAAAAACCTACGGCCTTATGGGGCGAAACATAGGTTACTCTCTTTCTCCGCTTATGCATAATTCTGCCTTCAGGCATTTCGGGATAAATTCGGAATATAAGATCTTTGATGCAAAGCCGTCTGAACTTCGCGGCCTTCTGGATAGAGTTGCCGAAGGCGATATCGGAGGCATGAACATAACCGTGCCTTATAAAGTCGATGTAATGGATCTTCTTCTGAAGGATACGGCCGGCCGCATAGAAGAATTCGCCGTGAAGATCGGCGCGGTGAATACCATAAGGTCTTTTGCCGGGGGGATAGAAGGGTTTAATACGGACGGCGCGGGTTTCGCTGAAAGCTTGAGAGATGATCTGGGATTTGTTCCGGAGAGGCTGGCCGGAGAAAAGGTCCTTGTGCTGGGAGCCGGAGGGGCCGGAAGAGCGGTATCTTTCTATTTGCTGGATTCCGAATACGCCCCTGCCGAGATATTCATTTGTGACACCGATAAAGCCAAAGCCGGTTCTTTGTCTCGCGATATAGCTTCCAATTTCGAGCCGCGATGCGTTCGTCCTGTAGACGCGGAAGAAGCGGTTCGTGTAGGTTCGCGATGCGCTTTGATAGTCAATGCTACGCCTCTTGGAACAAAAAGCGGCGACCCTGTGCCGTTTGCCGGAGAATATGCCGGAGGCCAAACAGCGCTTTATGATCTTGTGTATGCCAGGCAGACCGAACTTGTGAAGTTGTGGAAAGAGGGCGGAGGGGCAGCCTCCGGGGGGCTGGGAATGCTCGTCAACCAGGCGGTTCTTGCCTTTAATATCTGGACAGAAGCCAAATATGATATCGGAGAGATAAAGTCGGTCATGAGAGCTTCTCTGCCGAAGGACATGAGGGAGCTGTACGGATGGAGTATTTAATAATATTTGTCCTGGGTGCCGTCATAGGCAGTTTTCTTAATGTGTGCATACACAGGATACCCCTGGGAAAGTCGATAGTATTGCCGGCTTCACATTGCCCATTTTGCGGAAAGAACGTGAGATGGTTCGATAACGTCCCGATACTGAGTTACATGATACTTTTGGGAAAATGCCGTGATTGCGCCCGTGGGATACCTCTCAGGTACCCTTTGGTGGAATTACTCTCCGCTTTCAGCGGGGTGGCGCTCATGTTCTTTTTCCCCCTCGGCACTATCTTCTCGATATACTGGATCTTCGTTCTGGCGCTGATAGCGGTGGCTTTTATAGATTTGGAAACCCAGGAAATACCCGACATTATCACATTGCCCGGTATATGTTTAGGAACGGTTATGGTGACAGCTTTTAATGCCATAGGCGGAGGGTCACGCCTTGACGCTTTTTTTGATTCTATGCTGGGAATTCTGGCCGGAGGCGGGGTAATGTTCCTCATGGGATTTTTCGGCGAGATGATATTCAAGCGCGAGGCGCTGGGCGGCGGCGACGTGAAACTGATGGCTATGGTGGGGGCGTTCCTGGGATGGAAGGCGGCCATACTTACTTTTTTTCTGGCTCCGTTCTTCGGCGCGGGGGTGGGTGTTTTTATGAAGATAAAGTTCGATAGCGATGTTATCCCGTACGGCCCATTTTTGGCGGTAGCCTCCATAGTAAGCCTTTTGTGGGGTAATGATATCATGGCGTATCTGTTCCCTTTATAGCGTGCCGGTAAAAAGGGTCAGCGGGATATTCGCCCGATGCGGGAAAAACAATACGGAGGTTCAAAATGCTCAGGTATATGACAGCAGGGGAATCACACGGCAAGGGCCTTGTCGCTTTGATAGAAGGGGTCCCGGCGGGCCTGAAGCTTCGCGCGGAAGATATCGACCGCGACCTTAAAAGAAGGATGCAGGGTTACGGAAGAGGCGGCCGAATGGCGATAGAATCCGACCGGGCAGACATAATCTCGGGATGCAGAAAAGGCAAGACCATCGGCAGCCCTGTCGGGATACTCATCAAGAACCGCGACTACAAGATAGATGTACTGCCCGATGTGTTCGACCCCCGCCCGGGGCATGCCGATCTCGCGGGCATGATGAAGTACGGGTTCCATGACGCCCGGGATGTCCTTGAAAGGGCCAGCGCCAGAGAGACGGCTTCACGCGTAGCCTTGGGGGCGGTGGCTAAAGTGCTTTTAAAGGAATTCGGAGTAACTGTTCTGAGCCATGTCATTTCTATCGGGAAGATAACGGCTCGCTCCGGGGATATGACTTTCGATCAAATACGCAAGAAGGTCCGCGCGTACGGCAAGCTGAATTGCGCCGATGCCGAAGCCGAAAAAATGATGTGCGGAGAAATAGATCTTGCCGCGGAGCGGGGCGACACTCTGGGAGGTTCTTTTGAGGTAATGGCGGAAAAGGTCCCGCCGGGGCTTGGAAGTTACGTACACTGGGACAGGAGAATGGACGCCGCTCTTGCCAGGGCGCTGATGTCTATCCCCGCGGTCAAGGCCGTGTCGATAGGACGAGGAATAGAAGCTTCCGAACGCAGAGGGTCTGAGGTGCATGACGTTATCGTTTATGATAAGAAGAAAAAGTCTTTCAGCCGCTCGTCGAACAATGCCGGCGGTATCGAGGGAGGAGTTACGAACGGCGAGACAGTCGTTATAAGGGGCTTTATGAAGCCGATAGCGACATTGTCTTCTCCTCTTGCGACCGTGAACATGAAGAGTAAGAAGGCAAGCGGCGCTTCCAGGGAAAGATCAGATGTTTGCGCGGCAGGTTCATGCGCTATCGTCGCCGAGGCGGTTACGGCCATAGAGATAGCCGGGGCGTTCACGGAGAAGTTCGGAGCGGACTCTGTAGAAGAAATGCGTCGGAATTACAAAGGGTACATTAGTGCCCTGAAAAAGATGTGACGGTGAGGCGGCCCCCTGCTCTGCCAGATGCCTGTTCTTTCAGGAAAACTACGGTGGCGAATGAAAAAAAATATAGTTTTAACTGGGTTTATGGGAACAGGAAAATCCGCGGCGGGGAAGGTTCTCGCGTCAAAGATACCGATGCTTTATGTAAGCGTGGATGAAACCATAGAGAGCCGAGAGCAAAAAACCGTCAGTGAAATATTCCGCACACGCGGAGAGGCGTATTTCAGGGCGGTGGAAAAAGAAGTGATAAAAGACCTTAGCAGGCTTTCCGGCAGGATAATAGACTGTGGAGGAGGGGCCGTCCTTGACGCGGAGAATGTGGATAATCTCAGGGTTTCCGGCCAGGTGTTCTGTTTGTGGGCCGATCCCGGGGAGATATTAAAGAGAGTCAGTTCATCTTCTCACAGGCCGATACTTGAGGTTAATGATCCGTTGGAAAGGATAAAAGAACTTCTTGAAAAAAGAAGGGACTGTTACCTTAAAGCCGATTTTCATATAGACACCACGAGCATGACTTCCTGTGAAGTCGCTGACGAGATAAGGAGGATGGCCGGTGATGATGGAATATGACGATCTTATCTATCACAAAAAAGATAATGTAGAGATAGTTCTTTTTGAGATGTTTTTCAGTAAGATACTGAAAAACATAAACGCGATAGCGATGGTCCTCGATCCCGAAGGGCGCATAAAATTCGCCAGCGAAAGGTTCTTTGATTTTTTTGAGACCACTGAGAACAAGGTGGCCGATAAAGCCTGGGTGGAAGTTCTTATTCCTGACGGGAAAAAGCGCGCCGCGAGCGGGCTTTTCAAGATATTGAAAGAAGACGAGAAATTATTGCAGTTCGGCGTGCCGGTCATCCGCCGAAAAAGCGGCACATCCTGCGTTCTTTGGACGGCTTTGCCGCTGTCCGACCATGATGTGGAACGAATGTACTTTTTTATAGGCGCTGAGACAGAAAAAGAAAATATAAAAGATCAGGCGAGCAAAGTCGTGGGACGGAGGGAGATGAGAAGGATACGCGATGAAGTAGCCATGCTCCTTTTTGAGGCGGCTGAAAAATGCGATCCAGAGACAGCCAAACACGCTTTACGATCTATGTCTTTTTCCGAAAGGCTCGCTCGGGAGATAGGGTTGAGCCCGAAGAAAATTGAAAATCTCAAAACAGCCGCCCTTCTTCATGATCTCGGCAAACTAGCGGTGAACCCCGGGGTGCTTTTTAAAGCGGGTAAGCTTACAACGGATGAATTTGACCACATCAAAAGGCATATAGTGTGGGGAACGGACCTTCTCGGACGTATATATTTTCTGACAGACATAGTGGCTATAATGTCAGGGCATCATGAGAACTATGACGGCAGGGGGTATCCTGACGGAATAGCCGGGGAAGCCATACCTCTTGAGGCCAGGATATTGAGCGTCGCGGATATATACGAAGCGCTTACGGCAGACAGGCCGTACCGTGAAGCCTTTTTACTGGAGGAGGCGATAGCCATAATGGAGTATGAAAAAGGCCACAAGCTTGACCCGCGGTTAACGGATATTTTTTTAGCTATGATAAAAAGAGATGGGTGGGTTTCATGAATACGGTCAGCGAAGAGTGCAGATGCCTTATCGCGCTCGGCCTTGTAGAAGGTTTGGGGCCTGTCACGATAAAGCGTCTTCTTGAACTTGCCGGCGGCGCGGAAAAGATATTTTCCATGAAGAACAGCGAGTTCGGGGAAATACCCTATTTCCCCATGAAGCTGGCCGGGAAGATACGCTCATCAATGGATTCCGACAGTCATAAGAAGGAGATGGAGTATGTTGAAGGTGAAGGCATAGGTGTTATGTGCCTTGCCGATGAAGAGTATCCCGAGATGCTTAAGCATATTTACGACCCTCCTGCGGTTATTTACTACAAAGGTGTCATGCCAGAAAAAGGGGAAACTTGCTTTGCCATAGTGGGCTCAAGAAAGTGTTCCCTCTACGGGATGAGGGTAGCCGAAAAGTTCTCGGCAGGCATAGCCTCTTCCGGGGTGACGATCATAAGCGGGATGGCCAGAGGTATAGACGCGTCCGCCCATCGCGGGGCATTGAAAGCCGCGGGACGTACCATCGCGGTAATGGGCACGGGTTTCAGGAATCTTTATCCCGAAGGCTCGGAGAAGACGGTAAGGGATATATGCCGCGCGGGAGCCGTTATTACAGAGTTTCCTTCCGGGACCATGCCTTCTAAGAGTACGTTCCCGAGGCGGAACAGGATAATAAGCGGCATGTCATCGGGTGTTCTGGTAGTTGAAGCGGCAAAACGGAGCGGAGCGCTTATAACCGTCGATTTCGCGCTCGAGCAAGGCAAGGATATTTTTGCCGTTCCGGGCCCGGTAGACAGCCTTACATCATCGGGAACGCACGCGCTTATACAGAACGGCGCTAAACTCGTTACTTCAGAGAAAGATATACTCGAGGATATATTGCCGGAGACGGTTTTATCCGGCAATGTTACAGTAGAGGGTCTTACCCCCGGAGAAGACCCCCGGGGAGAAGGGATGGTAAACGTTCCCGGCAGCTGGGATGTGTCGCCGGAACAGGGAAAAGTTCTGGAGTTTATTCCCGGGGGCCGGAGTA
>CAYMBK010000075.1:0-4675 GCA_964388645.1 uncultured Planctomycetia bacterium
ATGGAAACCGACTCCGCGGTAGCAAAAAAAGTAAAAGGTGTGGTTATTACCCTGTCTCCCTTTCCTATACCCGCGGCTCTTAGAGCAAGAATTATCGCATCGGTGCCGGAAGCCACGCCGACACCCGCGTTCACCCCGGTATAGAAAGCGACTTCTTTCTCGAATTCGGATACTTCGGGGGAGAGAATGAAGTATTGGCTCTCGATGATCCCGGCTATTGCCTCGTCTATCTCTTTTTTTTTGCTGTTATACTGTCCTTTCAGATCTAGAAGTGGTACTTGCATTGTGTTGGTTCTCCTTTTGTGGGCAAAGAGGCAAGAGGTAAGGGGTAAGAGCTATTTTAAGCTGCGCTTGAAGGTCATTATTTGCCTGCTTAGCACATCCAAATCATCTAGAAGCCTCTTTGTCTCATCCTCTGTCAAGATACCCCTGTTTTTTAAAAACAACAACATATTAACCGTTTCAAATAAACTACGTCTGGAATAGTTCAGAAATACCTTAAAATCTTTAGAATAGTCCGATCCAGACCCTTCCGCGATGTTATTAGAAATACTCAGACTTGCAGATCTTAATTGTTCAGCAAACCTAAAAAACTTTTTATTTTCAAGATCCTCCGCGACATCAAACAAAGAACCGGCCAATTCTATTGCGTTTTTCCAAATATCCAAATCCTCAAACCGAAAATGCGCCACAACCCCTTACCTCTTTGCCCTTACCTCTTACCTCTTTACCTTACTTTCTCGCAAGATAATTAAAATGGTCGAAATACTTTAGCAGTGATGTCCCCGAAGAACCGTATTCGTTACTGCCGTAGAAAAAATCAACCAGGACTTCTCTTGCCCGCGACAATTCCTTCAACCGGGCGTATTTTTTTATGGGTCTTATGGTCATATCTAAGAGCTCCAAAGCTCTATCCGCGGCGTTAAGCGAAAGATCTTTGCGGTCTTTCTCTCTCCATCTGCAGGCCCTACTTACCTCACTGCCGATATTCGCCATTTGTTCACATAATGGCATTTCCTGCCACCGGCCGCTGTTAAGCCCTCTGTGGACCGCATTCATCGTTTCACCCAGCTATCAACTGTTACCCTTATTTTACTTCGGATATCCTCTGAATCAACTCTCCTTGTCTTATTGCCGCGGGAAGGACGGAGGTTTATCATAGAATCAAACTCGATAAAATCGTCTCCTTCAATGTCCGGATAAAAGTTGACTCCCCAAATATCATCCTGTTCGGACCCATTCTCCAAAAGTAGGGCTTCAAGATCAGAATGTAATTCCGCGTCTATCGCTACTATTTCACGATTAATATCAATAACCGCCTTGACCATGTCGCCAAAGGTATCTTTAGCAATTCGTCTTAGCTCTTCAATAGTTATGGGAGTTTTTAGTATTTTCATATTATTAGATTGCTTCGGCCTCCGTCCGGAGGCCTCGCAATGACGGGGGTCTTACGCCCCTCACCCTTTGCTCTTCGCTCTTTACCCTTTGCTCTTCGCTCTTTGCCCTTCGCTCTTCACCCTTACCTCTTTGCCCTTGCCCCTTCCCCCTTAGCTCTTTGACAAATGGTCGTAGTCTGCTTTTACCATTTCCCTTACCAGTTCTTCGAACGAGATCTTGTATTCCCAGTTCAGTTCTTTTTTGGCTTTTGACGGGTCGGCTACAAGAAGATCTACCTCTGCCGGTCGGAAAAAGTTCTGGTCTACTTCAACGTGCTTTTCATAGTCAAGATCGAGGCATTTGAAAGCCAGCTCCGCGAATTCCCTTACCGAATGCGTTTCTCCGGTGCCGATCACATAGTCAGAGGGTTCTTCGCATTGCAGCATTGAATGCATGGCTTTAACGTACTCCCCGGCATGTCCCCAGTCTCTTTTAGCTTCGAGATTACCTAAATACAGCTTTTGGGCTTTGCCGAGCTTTATCTGAGCTGCAAGAGAAGTTATCTTCCGTGTGACAAATTCATATCCCCTGCGTGGAGACTCGTGGTTAAAAAGAATTCCGCTTACCGCGTACATATTGTACGCTTCCCGGTAATTCCTCGTAAGATCAAAACCCGCAACTTTTGAAATGCCGTACGCGGACCTGGGGTGGAATTTTGTTCTTTCAGTCTGGGGGACTTCTTCGACGCGTCCGAACATTTCGCTTGACGCGGCGAAATAGAACCGGCATTCGGGGACTACGCTTTGGAGAGCCGAGAGAACATAATGCGTGCCGTTAATATTGGCATTGAGCGTCGAGAACTCGTCTTCAAAAGAATACGTGACAAAACTTTGAGCCGCAAGGTGATAGCATTCGTCGGGCTTTATTTTCTCGATTATCTTGAATAAACTAGGGTAACTTTCCAGTGATCCGGAGTGAAAAGTAATATTATCGGCAATGTGATTTATCCGCCACATTCTGTGCCTTTGGTCCTCGAGGGCTACGCGCCTCACGACACCATGCACCTCATATCCCTTTCCAAGAAGATGCTCGGCTAGATAACTGCCGTCCTGTCCGGTTATACCGGTTATCAGTGCTTTCTTTTTCTTCATGTTTTTGCATGTTCCTTTCTTTTTTAAAAAATCTATCGGCAATGTGTTTCTATCTCAGAAACGGGTATTGCTTTTACTCCGGGAGTCAAACTATAGAATTTTTTATTATCTTTCTTAGAGGGATCGAGGTAGATCACAAGTTTTTCAACTTCGTATTTTGTTATAGCTTTAGACAGTCGGTTCAAAGACGATACCATATCAGGCTTTACCGTGTGTACGGCTTTAGCTTCGGCAACCAGCAACCTGGCATCCCCAAGAGGAATAATAAAATCTACTTCCAGACCCTGCTGATCCCTGAAATAGTATATTTCTTTATGCCTGCCTCTGTTTATCTGACTCTTTACCACCTCGGAAGCCACAAATCCTTCAAATATACTCCCGAAAAAAGTCGAACGAAAAAGCGCCTCTTTTGTCTCAATACCCAAAAGATAGGTTACAAGACCTGAATCCACAAAATAAATTTTTGGGGATTTTATCAGACGTTTCCCGAAATTCTCATAAAATGGGGCGACCGTGATTATTTGCCCGGTGACTTCAAGAATGTTTATCCATTCCGTTATTGTGGGCACCGAAACCCCTAGTGGCGCGGCTATATCTGTTTTATTCAGGATATATCCCGAACGGCTTGCCAGAATAGCGAGAAATCTTCTAAAAATAGAAAGGTCCTTGATCCCGCTTAAAGCCCGGACATCACGCTCGAGATAAGTTTGCAAATATGACCGGAACCATATGGAAGCCGTTTTAGGCTTTTCTAAAACTTCAGGGAATCCGCCGTTAAAAAGTGAAACTTTTTTATTTTCATCTCCGGAAAACGGCAAAAGACTGAAAACAGCGACCCTTCCCGCCATGGATTCCGAAACTCCCTTCATAAGCGGCGCGTCCTGAGATCCGGTAAAATACCATCGCCCAAAAGACCCCGGATCGTTATCAATTAAGGTACGTATGTAGTTGAAAAGTTCGGGAACATTTTGTATCTCGTCTAAAATAGCAGGAGTTCTAATTTCTTCTACAAAAGAATGAGGGTCTGTCCTGATCCGTGATATTATGTCCGGATCCTCTAAGAGATAATAAGACGCTTTGGGAAACAATTTTTTAAGCAAAGTCGTTTTTCCCGCCCTACGGGGACCGGTAACAAGAACCGCCGCAAAAGCACGGGATGCTTTCATAACTTCTTTTTCTATTGAACGTTTTACATAATTCATATGAGTATTATAAGGTGCCACTTTAGAAAACTCAAGAAAATTCCAGAACTCAGTCGGTGTAAATAATCTTCTATTTGATCATTTCTCTTTTTTAATGCTGTCTATGGTTCTCTTAAGTCCTTCTTCTATAGATACTTGCGGCTCCCAGCCAAGTTCTTTTTTTGCCTTGGTTATGTCGGGTCTTCTTACTTTGGGGTCATTGACCGGAAGCGGCTTGAATATTATTTCACAATTAACTCCGGATATTTCTTTTATTTTTTCGGCAAATTCAAGAACGCTTAACTCTCTGGGGTTCCCGATATTTACCGGCTCGTTAAGGCCTGAATTCATAAGACGGCATATACCCTCGACAAGATCTGACACATAGCAAAAACTTCTCGTCTGAGTGCCGTCTCCGTAAACAGTAAGCGGCTCTCCTTTCAAGGCCTGATCTATAAAATTCGGGACGACCCTTCCGTCATGATGCCTCATCCTCTCGCCATAAGTATTGAAAATGCGTACTATTTTGGTATCTATACCATGAACTCTGTGATACGCAAGCGTGAGGGCTTCCGCGAATCTTTTAGCTTCATCATAAACCCCGCGCGGCCCCACAGGATTAACATTACCCCAGTAAGTTTCCGGCTGAGGGTTTACAAGGGGGTCTCCGTAAACTTCGGAAGTAGACGCGAGAAGGAATTTGGCTTCGTGCTCTTTTGCCACGCCGAGAGCATTATGTGTTCCAAGAGAACCCACTTTAAGGGTTTTTATCGGGTGTTTGAGATAATCTTCGGGGCTTGCAGGAGAAGCAAAATGGAGTACATAATCTAATTTTTCATCAACGATGATAAATTTAGAAACATCATGCTTGATAAAATCAAAGTCCTCGTTGGTGGCCAGGTGAGCTATATTCTCCGTTCGTCCGGTTATAAGGTTGTCCATACAGACGACTTTATGCCCCTCTTT
>CAYMBK010000076.1:0-5945 GCA_964388645.1 uncultured Planctomycetia bacterium
GCCCGGAATAAAGAAAAGCTATCGCGGGGCCGAGCCCTGCCCCCCTCTTGTATATGCCCGAAAAAAGCGGCAACACGGTGCAGGAACATACGGCGAGTATCGTCCCCGACACAGAAGCAACGCCATACGAAAGGATCTTATTGGCTTTTGCCCCAAAATACTTCATGACCGATGCCTGGCTGACGAACACAGAAATAGCCCCGGCGATAAAGAACGCCGGAACAAGGCACAAGATCACATGTTCGCGCGCATACCATTTAACCAACGCCAAGGCCTCAAATATCGCGTTAGTGAATCGCATATTTTCTATCGGCAGATAGAAGCATGCCAGAAAACCCGCCACTATGTACAAAAGCTTTTTCCATTCTTTCATTTTCCTGCGACCCTCCCCGAGATAGTACAGCACCCACCTTCAATTCTGATAGCTTTTACATTCACCAATGCGTCTGTCACCTTTCTGCATGCCGACCCCACAATACGCGAGAAAGTCGGCCGGGAAACTTTCATAAGCTTCGCCGCTTCTTCCTGCTTCAACCCTTCTAAACACGCAAGCCTCATAGCCTCAAATTCATCTACATTCAGGGTTATTCCCTCAAGCTCATCGGATTTCAGGCATTGTGGCCTGAAACATCTCTCTCCGGGAAGACATTTTATCCACCTTGTTTTTTTAGGCCTCATTTTAAAATACCCTCCATAGTTATGAACATTCGTTCATAACTATTTTACCACCAAACGTCTGTATGTCAATTTTAAAGCAACCCCTATACCCATATCCGAGAAGTTACGCTTTAGGGAAGTACCGGCGAGAGGAATTAAGGACATGGACATGCGAATAATTCTGACAGCTATCCGAACGCGACATCAAGGATCATCATAACTACAAAACCCAAGATCGCCCCGGCTGTGGCGATATCGACATGCCCCTTGCGCTGTGACTCTGGAATAACTTCCTCGATCACCACAAAGATCATAGCGCCCGCGGCGAAACCTAACGCATAGGGAAGCAGAGGCCTCACCCATATAACCGCAATAGCTCCTATGACCGCGGCCATGGGCTCTACTATACCGGAAAGCTGCCCGTACCAAAAACTTCTGAACCGAGACAACCCTTCTCTGCGCAAAGACACCGATATGGCGAACCCTTCCGGTAAATTCTGTATACCTATCCCGACAGCCAGCGCGATAGCCGCCCCGGAAACTTCTATAAAACCCGCGGCCGCCGCGGCTATAGCCACACCAACCGCCAGCCCTTCAGGGATATTGTGTAACGTTATTGCCATAACCAGCAAAACACTTCGATGCCAGGATGTCTTGACGCCCTCAGCTTCCTCGGCCGGAAACCCCAGATGAAGATGAGGCAAGACCTTATCCGTCATCCTTAAAAAAAATGCTCCCAGGAGAAATCCCGTGGAAGCCGGTATCCAAGCGCCCTGCCCTCTATGCCCGGACATTTCTATCGCCGGGGCAAGTAAAGACCAGAAACTCGCCGCTATCATGACCCCGCCGGCAAATCCCAGCATATAGTCAAAAGTTTTCTGGCTGGGCTCTTTAGCCGCGAATACAAAAGCAGCCCCGCAGGCGGTAAGCGCCCATGTAAAAATACCGGCGAACAAAGCCAATACAACGGGATGAAGATCCGGCATTAAACCTCCCTCTTTGATCTCTTTTACAACGCCCGGGAACCGGCAAGAACTTTCATGCCTGAAGCTCAACGGTCTTTTTAAGACTGTCCCAAAATATCTTTCTTTTTTCCGACCCCGCCTCAGCCCTCACAGGAAACTCCAAAAACGGTATTTTGATCTTTTCTTTAGCAAGCTCCTCTTCCAGTATCTCGCTCATTATCCCCTTCAAAACAGGCTCATCAGGATCCGGAACATCAACCGGATTAGGAGATTCCGTAAGGTACTTGTTAACCTTATGTTTCCCCCAATTGATACCGCAGGTCGGGCTGTTCTCAAGCCCCAGAAAACAAGTCAGCCTGTAATTGTTCTTTATAAATTCCCTTACCATAAGCATGGGTATTTTTAAAAGTTCCTTACAATGAGCCCTGAAAAAGATACTGTCGTACTGCTGCCGTCCCTGCGGATTTCTCTGAAGGCCCATGGCCGTGGTTTCAGGACAAGGATACTGCACTATCCCCACCTTTCTTTCCATAAGATAGTCCACAAGCTCCCGCGACAACGGGAAATTCTGGCCCAAAATATGTACCCTGCAATACGGGTTCACAAGACATTGCGCGATAAGAATTATCTTTCTGTCTTTTTTCCCCATCCCGGCCTCTCCTTTACATTTTACGGCTGTCATATGCCCAGTGCAAAATAGCCTGACGCTGTTTTGGCCGGCAAGAAAGATCTCCTCGCTTACAGTGTTTCTTTATCTGCGATATGTGCCTCTTGACCGCCTTCCACCTTTTGATCTGCCGTCTATCTTCCTCCGGCAACCGCCTTCCCAAATAGTAACGGCAATACCATTGAAACCACCCGCGGGGGTCATCTTTGTGTATCCATCCTTTCTGCCTCCAGAAAGACAGCGGCTGGCTGGCATTAACCCCAAAATAATTCACCTCGGGATCGTGTTTCGCCGGGTTCAGTTTAGCTTTCCTGAACCAGCTGGCGGGAAACTCACCTTTGCAGTCCGTCATATACTTGCCGCCAAAAACACCAAGTTCAAGCATCTGCCCGGGGCTAAGTTCAGGCTCGAATTCTTTATCAAAATCCTTACCTTCACGGGCAGAAAGGACATACTCGTATCCCTTCTGCATTTTGTCGTTTACAACTATTTTTTTCCCGGACGTTTCTCTGCGGTTCATAAAAACCTCTATTTTTCCTCACGGCGATTCCCAAGCACCGGCCTTGCGTCCACTTGGCTATGCCCTCCCGGCACTTGCCTTATATACATCTCCGAAAGATCGTATCACCGCACACCGTATATTATACTGCATAAACACGAAACCGGGAACAACAGCCGAGATAAAACCGCTCATATCCGGTTGCGCGCCTACGTTCTCCTTTTCAGTTAATCCTGGGATACGATACTAAATTTATTGAGATACTTCGTCGGCCTTCCCCCTCGCTTTCCTCGAGACAAAGCGGCCTCCTTCAATAACCCATGAAAAAACCGACAATATGTCCCGCCGCCCCGGATGCGAAGTAACCCATGAAAAAACCGACAATATATCCCGCTATTCCCCGGCCATCAACATTTTCCCAAAAACCATTGACGAGCTAACTTTTTAATGCTATAATCTATTCTGTTTATAAATCACTTTGCCGCCCCCTCCGGGAACTCCCCGAGATGACGGCGTTGAATTTACCGAGGATAGCTGAGAGATCAATATGTTTAACCTTTTAGCCGTTCCTATGGAGCTAATGACATCATTATGAGACCACAACCTGCCACACATATAAAAATGATAAAGATATGCGCGCTTTTTACCGCTTTCACCTTTGCCTGCAATCCGGCGGCTCCTGCGTCAACAAAACATCCCGGCGGTAAAAACCTTGCCCCTTACTACATGTCCAACCCAATAGTCCGACATGACAGCGCTATACGTTCATTAAAGGACGACCTTGACAAGAAAACCACCCGGCTTGAAGACAAAGAACTCTTTTTGGTGAACTACATATTACACACGATAAATGTGTTTATGCAAAAAAATTCGCGCTCACAACCATCGGCAAACCTGATAGCCGCCCACATCAATGACCATAAAGAGCTGTTCGATGAGCAGCTTGGCAGGCCAGACGGCTACGCCGATGATATTTTATGGGAAATATACCCCAAAAACTCAAACACCATCTGCCTTATCTTGCCGAGGCTCTCCCCCGAAGCGCCGGTAGAGATCCAATTCCATATTTCTCAAAAAGACGGCTCCATCAGGATAAGCTTACCGTCTTCTGAAAATTCATCCACTGAACGGATAAAAGAACTCAAAGCCGCGCATCGGGCCATTTTTATTAGGAGCCTGCTCAAAGATGTGAACGTAAGCGAGGAAATAAAAGATATTATCAAGAACCCTGAGGTGCTGCTTACCCTCAGCGGGATAAAACCGGCATGCTCCGTGGACATCCCATGGAAAAAAACCAAAACGCTCTTCCCTCAGATCGCGAAAACCATCCGGGAAAGATTCTCCGGCAGAATAGGCCTCATATCCAGAAACAACAACGTGGCATTTTTCGACATTGAAGAGGTCAGGAAAACAGCTGAAAACAGCAGGAACACTAAAGCCTTTGACGGGGCTCCGCTGCTGACCAAAGAAGAGCTTGAGAGCATCGCCTCAGACGAGCGCATCGGCGGATATCTGGAAGATCTACTTTTCAGCGACAATCTAAAAAGCGGCTTATTCTACGGATACCCTGAAGAGGCGGTAACAGATCTGATAAAGTACACAGAACTCCTGAAAGCCTCGGGAATTCTCCTGGAAGGCGAAGACCCCCTGGAAATCGATATCGAAGATCCTGATAACGAGGCTCATCTTCGCGCGCGCTTTATGGGCAGAGACAAGACCCTTGATTTTATTTTTGATTTCTATGAGAACGCCTTGCTTGGTTCGGGAGAAGACGATGAAATAAACGAACTCTCCGCGCTGGTAGGTTTCGGCTGGATGATCCGGGATCCGGAAACGCAGCGGAACGCCTTGCGGGATTACGCCCGACAATTAAACTACATAACAGAACTTCTGGAAGAAAGCCCGGGAGCGCGCGTCCAGGAGGCGACCGGCAGCGCGGCGCTATCTCCCCCCGCCCAAAACGGCCTTCCGCTTTCAAAAAACGAGTTTGAAGAGGACCTCGTCGGGGCCATAAGAGCTACAGATCTTACAGGGGACGAACTTTATTTTATTCTTTGTGATGTCGACCGGCTGAACAACCGTAACATTATCTATTCCAAAGGCATTATCGGAACTACAGCGGAACCTTCAGACCCCGATATCGTCTATTCGAGCCATTCGATCTTCAGGGAACTGCTTTTGAAGTTCTCAGAGATCGCCGCGAGCCGGGGATTTCAAAGCTACAGATACTTATCCGGGGACGAATTCACTCTTCTTTCCCTTATCAACGATCCGGAAGAAATAAGCAGACGTTTAAACGATATCCGCCTGGACCTCACCGCTTATTTTAACGATAAATACGGCGTGGGCCGGATAAGCAAAGACGCTCTCGATGAAAATGAAATTAAAGCGCTGGCCGAACACAAAGATGTGCTTTCCATCTCACGATACGGAGACTGGTATCACATACTCATACGCCGGGAGAAAGACATATCCCTCGTCCGGCAGCTGGAAGACATCAACCTGAACATATCCGGGAACCTTGAGGCGTTTCCCATGAACGGCGGCATCATACCCGCTTTCACCCTCTCCATAGGAGCGGTACCGGCAAGCAAAGTAGCTTCTGAGCTCAGCCTGATAACCGGCCGGGACATCCTTGATAGTTCCGGGCGCGTAGCCGAAGAGCTTTCCGGCGACCTGTCCCGATGGGGCATGCGCCTGGCAAATGACGCTCTCCAGTCGGCTAAAAAAACCCGGAACAGCGTTTTCCTGGCTGAGTCTCTATCATCCTTCGGTCCCGCGAAACAAGACCGGCCGATCATAAAGCCCGAAAAGAAAGGGCCGCCGGCTCCCGGTATCGACAGCCTGACCGGATTCCACGAAATGAACGCTTTTCGCGAAAACAAAAAAAGCAAAGGCACCCTTCTTCTCATGGAAGTCGATACCTATAACGGAAAACCATCCCGCGAAGACGGCGGACTTCATGCTATAAATCAGGCACTGGGTTATGAAAGCACCAACGAAGTCATATCTATCCTGGCCCGCTCGTTGGAAAAGATCGTTAAAGACTCCGGTTACGATACGGCGGTATTCGCACGAGGCCCTCCCGACAAATTTTACATATCCATAGACGCCGATATCAGCGGCGACCGGCTCCGGGATATTCTTGACCGTGTGC
>CAYMBK010000077.1:0-3204 GCA_964388645.1 uncultured Planctomycetia bacterium
ATAAAGTTCAACAAAAAAAGCGGTGAGGTTCTTAAACAGGACGAAAAAGGTATACTTGCAAAGGTGCGTGAGGCAAGAGCCGAAGAAATCGGGTTAGACTGGCAGGCCACACTATTTAACAAGGAAGGCAGATTTAAGAGCGCTCCCGTTTATGACTTACAGAAAGGGCAGGAAGAGAGTATAAAAACCTTTGTCGAACGATATACAGGAGTTTTCGGTTCGAATGTGCTTAAGGGCAAGAAGGTGTTTATTTATCAGCATTCGGCTGTCGGCAGGGCTGTAATTTCGCAAATATACAGGAGATTAGGCGCTGATGTTATAACTCCCGGAGTAGACGAAGAGGGAAGATACATAGAAGGCCAGGAAGAAGAAAATATCATAAGTGTAACCTACACAGATGAAAAAACGGGAAGAAAAATAACTGAACCTGTGGATCTTTACAGCGAAAAATTTGTTCCTGTAGACACCGAGAAAGTGTCCAACAAAACGAAAGCCATTCTAAGAGAGGTGTCCAAAAAATACAAACCCGACGTTATTATATCGACTGACGGAGACTCTGACAGGCCGCTTTTCGCGGACGAAAACGGTAATTTTCTTGTAGGAGATAAACTCGGTCTTCTTGTGGTTAAATTTTTAGAAATGAACGGCAAGAAACCTGCGATGGTAGCTTTGCCCGAAAGCACGAACGAAGGGGTGGTATCGGAACTTGAAGGCATGGGCATAAAGGTGGTAAAAACTAAAATAGGGTCGCCCCATGTTATAAAGGCTATGAACGATTGGACCCGTCAAGGCAGAGGGCATGAAAAAGACATAGTCTGCGGATGGGAAGCTAATGGCGGTTTCCTTCTTGGAAGTGATTTGTTTTTGAATGGCAAGGAGTTTAAAGCTCTCCCCACTCGCGATGCGGTATTTCCGATTTTAGCCGGGATGCTTCTTGCGGATGCCAAGAATCTAAAGGTTAGTGAAGTTATATCGCAGGAGATAAGGCCCGTTTACAATGCGGCCGGAGTTTTCGATGATTTTCGAGACCTGTCTGGGAAAAAACTTGTAGGTAATGCGGGTTTCAGTCTGATGAAAGGTACGATAGCGAAATTTTCTCCTAAACTCAGAGATAAGTCTGTTACCAAGGTTAATTTTGAGGTTGGTACCTTTTTGCGGAGAATAAAGGATCCGTCAGCGGATGAGGGAACAGAGGATCCTTATTTCTTTGAAACAGAAGAATTACCGATAGGTCAACTTAACGATGAGGATTTCAAAGAGATGTCAAGGGTAAAGGATCTTTTTGAAAGTACGATACTTACCAAAGAGCGTGGCTTTACGACTATATCGGCAATAAGTGTTCTTGATGGCATAAAGATATACCTGGACAATGGAAGAGAAGTATCTCATTTTAGGCCTTCAGGGAATGCGCCTGAATTTAGAAACTATACTACTGCGTCAGACATGGAAAGAGCCGAGGCAATGTTAAAACTTGGTTTGTCTGAAATAGTTCCTTCAATGGTAAAAGAAACTTTAAAATCCCCTTCGCAGGTAGATTCATCAGCCGTCCGGTGGACGCCGGGAAGACAGGCGGCTACCGCGGATCCGACCCCATCCGCCGAATGGCGTTTTCCGTTTCCCGTTGAACGCGGTTCCGTTGTGCCGATAAATGGAGAGGATCATACCACTTATTCTACAACACCTATGGTTCGTGAATTCGGGGACAGGATAGTCGGTGTGGATAGGATAGAAATATACGGTGGACAGAATGCCAGGGTAGCACCTGTTATTGAAGGAAGGGCGCATACGCTTAGTGTCACATCAGGGACCATAACTTTAACAGACAAGGATGGCCCTTCTGTGACAGTAAATGAAGGCGAGAAGTATCTTGTTGCAGAGGGTTACGAAAATCTTAGCTTAGAAAACGGTGTTTACAATATGGTAAATCCCAATGATGTTCCCGCGGTCGTCGAAGTGGTTTATGAGATGAACGAAAGAGAAACCAGGGCATATGCCACTTTAGCGACAGTGGAAAAATATGCGAAATCTCTTGCCGCACAGAAACCGATAATGGTCCATGCTCCGCAGATGATGTTTTCAACGGCCGATGAGATACGTTCTCGGATATGGATAGAAGATATATTCAGGAGTTTGACGAATCAGGAGTTTCGCTTGACTGAATATTCAGGGAAACAACATCTTGCCGAAAGGACTATGGATGATATGTATGAACATGTTGTGGTCGGGACAGGGGTAGATTTTAAGGAATGGACTAAGGATGATTCAATTAGCGCAAAATTGTCGGGCGTAAGGTTATTGCCAATAGACAAGAGTGCTGTCGAAAATCGAGATAAAGGATGGGAATTTGCTTTGGAAGCTGTCAGCTGGGCGGTTATAGCTGCCGCAATGACCCCGAAAGATGTATTTGCTTTGCAGCAGAAAGACTATACTAACCCGGCTGCTGACATATACAAATTCCTGACAAAAGTTCTTAAAAGGGATGTCGATCACCAAGATCTGTATACGATGCTTCCTTTTAAAGCAGTTGAAGAGGCCATAAGAGAGAACGAAATAACAATAGATGATGAGTTTATGGAAAAAGTTCTTAAGGATTTAGGGAAGCGTATAACCAACCTCGTTGACAAAATATTGTTCCAGATGCCCATAAAGGCTTTTGACCCGATGAACGCGCTGAAAAACAGGCTCAGAGTCATGTGGTCGGTATAACGGAAGAAAGACGACAGGGCGGGGAAACCCCGCCCGAAAACAACAAACCCGGCCCTGCAAAACGGGCCGGAACATACAGAGAGAGCACAAAGCCAAACCACCTCCCCCTCGGCAAGGCAAGCTCTCTCTGTTTTATTTATGGAATGGGGCGAGACCCGACAGGGCGGGGAGATCCCGCCCGCACATGATCGTGGGAACATGGCGGTTGATCGTGGGAACATGACGGTTGATCGTGGGAACATGACGGTTGGTCGTGGGAACATGACGGTTGATCGTGGGAACGTGGTGGTTGATCGTGGGAACATGGCGGTTGATCGTGGGAACGTGGTGGTAGGGGCGGATCGCGATCCGCCCCTACGTCCATACACGTCATCCCATGTCCACGCGCGTCATTCCCGCGACCACGCGATCCGCCCCTACGTCCATACACGCCATCCCGCATCCACCCACGTCATTCCCGCATCCACGCGCGTCATCCCCGCATCCACCCACGTCATC
>CAYMBK010000078.1:0-3211 GCA_964388645.1 uncultured Planctomycetia bacterium
GCTGAGGTTTATCAGGAACTGTGTGGGTCCCGGAAGATCCGCTCCAAACCCCGCAAACACCTCTTCAAAAACAGGTACCACCTTGATTATCATGAAAAGTGATATGCCGATAGCCATACAGGAAACCGCGGTAGGATATATCAGGGCCGATTTCACCTTTTTCTGAAGAGCGTTGGTCTTCTCGAGATAGGTCGCCACCCTGTCCAGAACTTCGTCAAGCATACCGCTCGACTCGCCGGCCCTTACCATATTAATAAAAAAGTCGGAGAACAAGGAACGGTATTTATCCATACCCTCGGAAAGGCTCGAACCCGTATTGACATTATCCCTTACTTCCTGCAGACAGGCCTTGAAAACCTGGTTCTGGGTCTGCTCGGCCAAAGTTTCAAGGGAATTGACGATCGTAATGCCGGCTCCTGTAAGAGTAGCCATCTGGCGCGTAAAAACAACCAGCTCATCCAGTGGGATCTTTTTTTTCCGCTTGAAAAGGGAAAAAGAAAAACCCAGAGACATCTTTTTCTTTTCCTCAAGCTTGATTATAAGGAGGCTCTTTCCTCTCAATATCTCAAGTGCCCTGAGCTTGTCCGGAGCCGAGACATCGCCCTTTACCGTATTACCGGTCCTATCCTTGGCTATATAGTTGAAATCCGCCATATTTTCCTTGCCTCTTCGCCCTTTACCTCGCTGCCTTCAGTGGCATGGGATATGCCGTGTGTGTTTTCTTGCTTGTTTTAACCGTCCCCTTCGGGGCACGCAAAAGTTGGCTCTAAATTTTTGCGGAGGCCATGTTTTGATCCGAAACTAAAGTTATTACGTGATATTAAAATTTTCCGGCTTTCGCCGGAACGAGCGAACTTTTGCTCGGTTAAAAGGCTGCGAAAACACACACGGCATATCCCTCGTCACATTTGATCGTCCACAGTTCACTTTTTTCTCCGCAAGCTTAATACCCTTTCCCCTTGCCTCTTCGCCCTTTGCCCCTCCCATCACGTCACCCTGTACACCTCTTCGAGCGTGGTCCAGCCCTTTATGAACTTCCGCATGGCGTTGTCCCTGAGGGTCCTTACCTTTTTTCCGGCAAGGTATTCCCTTATCTCCTTTTCGGGCCTGCGTCTGTACACCATGTCCTTGATTGTGTCGTTCATAAGAAGCGTTTCCAATGTCCCGAGCCTGCCCCTGTAACCGGTACCGTTGCATGACGGGCATCCCCTGCCCTTGTAGAAGTGCTCGACCTCACGGGCTTCGGGATATTCTTTTCTTATTTTTTTCAAAAGCTCCTCCGGTATCTCCGCTTCCTCGACACAGTCCGGGCATATCCTTTTGAGCAGTCTCTGCGCGCATGCCATAACAAGGCTGGACGCCACAAGGAACGGTTCCACCCCCATGTTAACAAGACGCGTTATCGCCCCCACGGAATCGTTGGTATGCAGAGTGCTTAGAACCATCTGTCCTGTAAGGGACGCCTTAATGGCTATATCCGCTGTCTCGAAATCCCTTATCTCCCCCACCATTATAACGTCGGGCGACTGCCTCAAGATGGCCCTGAGACCGTTCGCGAAATCAAGGCCTATCTCCGGCCGGGCCGCTATCTGGGTTATGCCCGGCACCTGATACTCCACGGGGTCCTCCACCGTGATTATGCTCCTTGACGGTAAATTCATCTCATTTAAAATGGAGTACAAAGTGGTCGATTTTCCGCTTCCCGTGGGACCGGTCACAAGTATTATCCCGTAAGGCCTCGCTAGAGCAGTCTTAAAATCGGCCAGCGGCTCGGGAAGAAAGCCCAGTGTTTCGAGACCGACCGAAAGGTTGCCTTTGTCCAGCGCCCTCATAACTATCTTGTTGCCGTAGATCAACGGCAGGGCCGAAACCCTGAAGTCTATCTCTTTTGCCCCGAACTTTACCCTGAACCTGCCGTCCTGGGGAACACGGTTCTCCGTTATGTCGAGGTTAGACATTATCTTAAGACGCGCGAGAACGGCGTTCTCGTTCTTTTTGGGCAGATTGAACGCTTCATGAAGCTCTCCGTCAATACGGTACCTTATCCTGAGGCTTTTTTCCTGAGGCTCCACGTGAATGTCGCTGGCCCTCTTGTTTATGGCTTCGTTTATGATGAGCGCGACCATCTTTACTATGGGGGCTGTCTCGCTCTCTTTTTCCATCTCGGAAACGTCAAGAGACTCGCCGGATGTAAGCAGTTCTATATCATCTCCTTCCTCGGCCTCCTGAACTATGTGAGATATCTCCGCCTCGTCCGTGTCGAAGAAAGCGTGTATGGCCGCGTCTATACCCTTTTTTGTGGAAAGAAGAAGCCCGATATTGCACCCCGTAACGGTCTTTATATCGTCTATGGCAAGGATATTTGTGGGATCATAAACAATAAGCGTGAGGTTGTTCCCTATCCTGGAAAGGGGGAGAACATGATGTCCTCTTATCAGTTTTTCCGGTATCGATCTTAACAGTTTATTGTCAAGCGCGACCCTCGAAAGATCTATGGGGGGGACGCCGAGCTCCGAGGAGAGGACCTTTAAAAGGTTCTCTTCGGAAACCATCCCGCTTTCGGCGATCGCCCTTATGCTTACTGTCTCTTTTTTCAGCTCCGCGGCGCGGACCAGACTGTCGATCTTCTTATCATCGGCAAATCCGTTTTTTTTAAGAGCCTCCAGCACTCTGTCTTTTATGGACCTTGCCATATCCTATCACTTCTCCGTGTGGCGAGTTTCTACAGTGGTCCTCAAGACCTCTTCAATGGAAGTTATACCCTCTATCACGTTCTCTACGCCGTTCTGCCTGAGAGTGGTCATGCCTTCTTCCCTGGCGGCAAGCTCTATGTCGAATTCCTGACCTCCGGAAAAGATAAGATCCTTCACCCTCGGTGTAAGTTCCATGCACTCTATTATTCCTATCCTCCCTTTGTATCCGGTGTTGAGACATCTCTTGCATCCCACAGGCCTGTATATCTGTGGCACCTTGCCTTTATCGTTGAAGAGCCCGTACTGCTGAGCCACTTCTTGGGGTGGGGTATAAGGCTCTTTGCAATCGGGGCACAGTTTCCTCAAAAGCCTCTGGGCCGCTATAAGCTCAATGGAAGAAGTTATCAAAAAAGGCTCCCCCCCCATGTTCACCATCCTTATTATGGCGCCGCTGGCGGTATTGGTATGCAGGGTGCTCAGAACGAGATGCCCCGTAAGGGCCGATTTTATGGCGATAT
>CAYMBK010000079.1:0-3370 GCA_964388645.1 uncultured Planctomycetia bacterium
TACCTGCTGTTCGATCTCATGATCTGAGGATGTAAATCTTGTTCTCACTTCTTCCAGTTCCGTTACTAACTTTCTGCCTCCGGATAGACGCGCTTTTTCGATAAGATCCGACGCCAGAGAAACAAAAGTACCAGCAAGGCGGCGGGATCTCCCAAGAATATCCTCAAGTTTCTCTTTAAGCTCTTTTGGGGAAACTTCCAGCGGAGCTTTGTCTTTTTTCTCGTCTTCTTCAGGCAACTGCCCCGACTCACCGTAGGTTTTGGCAATACCGATTACGCTCAATAATAAAAAGAAAATACTTGTTCCGCTGCCCGGCTCTCTCGGTAGCATGCTTGAGATACCCGCAGGATCGATATACCGATAAACGTCCTTAGCGATAGAGGACAACTCCGGCCGAAAAAAGGCGGTGATGATCGCGGCAAATGCTATTAAGGCCGGGAGAATAACTCGGGTGGCCCCGGAGCGATCCGAGGGTGCCTTTTTCTGTTCATGCCGGTTATTCTCAGACATCCCGATCCCGGATAAAGTGACCTCGGCCAAACGAACAAAGCCTTTCTCAAAATTTTCCTCACTATCAACACACACAGCCCATACCCTATGAATTTCATGGTAGGGGATATCCCGGGCGGTTTTCCCGAGTCTGTAAAGAACATCCATATTGTAGGCTCTGGCTGTCCGTTCGGTTATTTCAAATACAAGAGAAACTACCGGCAACCGGAGAGCTCGCGGATGCATGCTTCTGTCAAATCCGCTTGAAATGGCTATGGCCGTGTAACTATCCCCCCACCAAGCATATCCGTCAGCTGTTCCTTGCCTGGGACCCACGGCCTTTTTAGCTTGAGCACTTTCAAATCCTTCTTTTCTTACGGCCCTGAAGAGTCTCGCCGTCCCATCATGACCGCCGCCCATATTGCTCTGGTACCTGACAAGGGGAGCGTCACGGACAACTTGTTCGACCTGATCCCAGTTTTTTATCTGCGCGCTTACTTTTGCCTCCGCGAAGCCCCCGCTTCTTTCGCTCGCTCTTTCCGGTTTTTCCTCCTTCTTTGAGCCGTCCTCTCCGTCTTCACCATCCCTGCCTACGGAGGGCATTCCTTCTAACCTCACCTCGCCACCCGGCACAGAAAGACGTATCGTATGTCCTCCCAAAACCATGATAAGCTCGTTATCCAGGACCAACATCCTTTCCGGATCAAAACCGGGAATATCATGTGTGAAAATTTCCGTTATCAGGTCCTTGACAAGTTCCGGATCCAAAAAACGATGAGGATATTTCTCCCTCAGAAAACCAATGTAACTTATTATATATTTCAGGAACGCGGTTTCCCCGGGGTCTATAGTTGCGGGCGACTCGATGATAGATTTAAAACCGGAAGTCGGAATAAGGTTAGCGGATAACGGGTTCTCCATTCCTCTGGCAAAAACAATGTTTTGCCAGAATAAACTCAAAACCACGCATATCGCTATTGTTCGTATATAGTTACAATATGGCCTTGAAAAATGCCTCATACAAGTTTCCGTTGAATCATGACAAAATCGATCAGTAAATTTATCACAGAGTATAACATAAAAAAGTTAGTTATGTCAATAAATACTTTAATATGCTATTTAGGGTGACGAGAATGAACGCTTAGTTCCACACCCTCGCAAGTTGTATGGTTATAACGAGATCAGTACCAGCTCAATGCCAAACTGTTAGTTCAACATACTGCCAAGTACGGCTCACAGTAAGCAACCAAAAACAATGCCCATTGGCTTAAGACCGTATCAGCTGTAGCAAGAAGTAGTTATTGTTTTCGGCAGGGGAAAAATTTGTTATTGTTAAAAAAGTCTGAATATTGAGCTCTAGCCTTTCAAAAGCCGTTTTGAAACAAAATCGTTCCATTTCTTTTCAAAGATAGAGACAGAGATATAAAATTTTTCGTCAAGAGCATTGGCATAATGCCCTTCCTCCCTTATACCTTGAAGCAGCTCTCTCAATCCGGTCAGGCCCCATTCATCAATTATGAACAGAACGGAAGTATAAGCGGCCTCATAGGCAAACACCAACTCCTCGAGTCCGGACTGCTTTTCAAAAGCATCTTCCACTTCGTCAAGACTGAGCTTTCCGCCTTTTTTCAGCGCCCTCTCGACTGCCGTAAGTTTTATATCGCCGTATCTTGACTGCTGGTGAACGGCAATGCCCTCATGCAGCCATATCGGGCAATTATTCGCCGTTAAGGCGGATACGGCCGCATGGGCATACTCGTGAGCTATTACCCCGGACTCGAATACTTCAGCGATATCTCCGGTTATGGCTATTCGGATATTGCCGTCATAAAACCCCCGTATGATCCCGTCTTTCTGAAAGATGTTCCGAAAATCGCTTTCATCATACACTATTATTTTTGTGCCCGCCGAGGGATAAAACTCAAGGTCGCGCCCTACATTCTTGTACACGTCAAAAAGATATTTCTCTAAAAAACCGCGTTCAACCCCCAGGTCCCCGTAAATGATAACCTCAAAATCAGATGTGCTCAACGTGCTTTCCCGGGCTCCCATCAAAGCCTCTTTTTCGGCTTTCTCTATGTTCTTTCGGACATCAATAGAATCCGGCCTTAAAGAAAGTGCCTTCTCCCAGTAAAACACGGCTTTCTCAAAATTACGTTCGTCATAGAACGATGTTCCGAGAAAAACAAAGGTCTCAAACCTCGGCCTTAACATGCACGACGTCTTCAGTAAAAGGAACAGAGCGGAGGTGTCTTTCAGGTCCCTGGCATCGAGTGCCCGGTTAAAAAGATAATTGGCTATATTTGTGCTGACAGTTCCTGATGTCTCGGCAAGTTTTCTTACAATCGCCAACTCCTCTGCGGCCTTGTCGATTCTCCCGTCAAAGGCCTTTTTCGCTGCCCTGACACTGAGATAATAAGCCAGGTCGTTCACTACTGAACGATTGGAAGGCGCGGCTTCATAGGCCGCGGATGCCTGTTCGAGCGCGCCTTCTATTTCTCCCAGAGAACTCAAATGCCTGGCATATTCAAGATGACCTCTGGCCATCTCATCTGCTATTACCTGGCTTCCAGGAGCGGCTTCATAGGCTTTTTTCAGAAAAAAAATACCTCGGTCATATTTCCCCGACTTAATGTAACTTTCGGCTTTTCGAATATGCTCGTAAAGCCCCGACTTCTTAGCGGGAACGGTACTTATAAAAAAAGCGGCCATTGCCGCAGCCACGGCCGAGGCAACTGCGATCAGATTTTTCTTACTATCGAACATTGCCATAAAAGCACACCCCGTATGGATCCCGAAAAACGAGGATCCCGTCTTCTCTGATCATCTTTACATCACTTTCCGTAGCCGTCTGAGGGCGCTACAGACCTTGAAATAGACT
>CAYMBK010000080.1:0-4646 GCA_964388645.1 uncultured Planctomycetia bacterium
TACAGCGCGGCTGATTGTTTTGTTTACCCGTCGTTATACGAGGGGTTCGGATTTCCTATCCTTGAAGCTTTTTCCTCGGGCGTTCCTGTCGTTACTTCCGCTACCTCAAGCTGCGGAGAACTTGCTTCGGACGCGGCTATTACCGTTGATCCCGGGCAAACCGGCGAGTTGGCCGAGGCCGTGCGGAAGATCCTGGAAGACAAAGAGCTGGCTTCTGCTCTGGCGGCCAGGGGCAGGGAAAGGGCTGATGATTTTTCCTGGAAAGTTTCAGCGGCACATATGCTGGATATCTTCCGCGGGAATTGAGGCCTTTTCCCGGGAGGCCGTCCTCAATGTAACTAATGAGGAGGAAGTAGGCCGCGGGCATATTTTAAGGTTTTTTTTCTTCAGCACTGGAACTTTTAACCATCGTCATCGCGGGGGAGCAAAGCGGCCGAAGCAAACTAACAAACTGTTATACACTTGGGACTGTTTCGGCCTTTACTATGTTCGTTTCTGGAGATAGCGGAATGAAAGTTTATATAGAAATGTCACATGTCAAGGTCTGACCCCAAATGGAGGCCCTTCGGCCTTATACAAATACACAAAAAACTATTGAACCAAAGGCGCCTAGGATATATAATACAGCTTCAAAAAACGGGAAGTGTATTTTCGTATCATTTTAAAAGGGAAAAATCGCAAGGAGGAAAGAATGGCTATTAAGATAGGTATTAACGGTTTCGGAAGGATAGGACGTCAGGTTTTCAGGATAATGGAAAAACAAAGCGAATTCGAAGTTGTCGCTATAAACGACCTTACTAACGCGAAGACATTGGCGCATCTTCTTAAATATGACTCAGTTCACGGTAAATTTGACGGCACAGTGGAAGCTAAGGAAAAGTCCATAGTCGTTAACGGAAAAGAAATAGCCATACTGAGCATCAAAGATCCCAAAGAGCTCCCATGGGGCAAAGAGGGCGTTAAGGTCGTGATAGAGTCTACGGGTGTGTTCAGGGACAAGGAAAAGGTCTCATGGCATCTGCAGGCCGGAGCGGAGAAAGTCATTCTTACGGTGCCTCCGAAAGACGAAATAGACAATATGGTGGTTCTGGGAGTGAACAGCCAGGCGCTTAGAGATACCGATAAAATAGTTTCCAACGCTTCATGTACGACAAACTGCCTCGCCCCGATGGTAAAGGTTCTGAACGATGAATTCGGCATGGTAGAAGGCCTTATGACGACCGTTCATGCTTACACCAACGACCAGAGCATATTGGACCTGCCTCATTCCGACCTTAGAAGGGCCAGGGCGGCTTGCGAAAGCATAATACCGACTACGACGGGAGCAGCTAAGGCTGTGGGAAAGGTAATCCCCGAGTTAAAGGGCAAATTGAACGGAATGGCGATGAGGGTGCCGGTGAAAGACGGTTCGGTAGTTGATTTTGTAGCTATGACGAAAAAAGAGGTTACGGTTGAGGCGGTCAACGCGGCCATGAAAAAAGCGGCCGAAGGCGAAATGAAAGGCATTCTGCAATATACAGAAGATCCTATAGTTTCGTTTGATATAATCGGAAATCCACATTCATGTATTTTTGACGCCGATTCAACCATGGTAATGGGAAAGAACATGGTAAAACTTATCGGTTGGTATGATAACGAATGGGGTTATTCCAATAGAGTGGTTGACCTGGCCAGGATGCTGGCTAAAAAGTAAGAGCGATAAGCTCTTCGGATCAAAGATAAGGCTTATCCCGGATATCGGACCGGAAGGCAAGAGGCCGCCGGGGATGATGTGATACTTTGTCGGCCAGGAACGACAATTCGGGATAAGCGTGTTATTTAGTCCGGTTGGACGGCAGCTGATACTGACTAGGTAACGGTTTAGGTTTATGGAGGTGGATATGAAAAAGACCATAAAGGATGTGGATCTAAAAGGCAAGCGGGTTCTCATGAGAGCCGATTTCAATGTGCCTCTTGACGCGAACGGGAACATAACCGACGATAGCAGGATACGCGCCGCGATACCTTCTGTAAAGTATATCCTGGATGCCGGGGGAAAACTTATACTGATGAGCCATCTGGGAAGGCCTAAAGGCGAGGTTAAAAGCGAGTTTTCTTTGTCTCCTGTAGCGTTAAGGCTTTCAGAACTGCTGAAAAAGGATGTTAAGAAGCTTGATGATTGTGTCGGGGCTAAGGTGAAAGGGGCGGTAGACGGTATGAGTTCAGGAGACGTCGTGCTTCTTGAAAATCTTCGTTTCCATAAGGAAGAAACAAAGAATGATCAGGCATTCGCTCAAGAGCTGGCTTCTTTAGGCGATGTTTTCGTGAATGACGCTTTCGGGACCTGCCATAGGGCGCATGCTTCGACAGAAGGGGTTACCAAATATCTTCCGAGCGTGGCCGGACTTCTCGTAGATAAAGAGATAAGGTATTTCGAGAAGGTCACCAAGGATCCGGATAAACCCTTTGCTCTTCTTCTCGGGGGGGCTAAAGTGGCTGACAAGATACCGGTCATAGAGAACATGCTCGACAAGATTGAGTTCCTTCTTATAGGAGGAGCGATGGCGTATACATTTTTGAAATCACGTCTAAAGGGTGTAGGATCTTCCAGGGTCGAGGATGAGATGATGGAGACGGTGGACAGGATATTTTCTCTCGCAAGTTCAAAAGGCGTCAGCATTTTTCTTCCTGAAGACCATGTTGTGGCTAGCGAGGTCAAAGAGACGGCTAAGAGGAAGGTCACCAAGGACGAACATATTCCGGACGGTTGGATAGGACTGGATATAGGCCCGAAAACGATCAAAAATTTTCAATCCATATTGGCCGAATCCAAGACTGTAGTGTGGAACGGCCCCGTAGGTCTTTTTGAAATGAAGCCGTTCTCCAGGGGAACGAAACAGCTGGCCAGGTTCATTTCGAAGCTTGAAGCCACGACCGTGATCGGAGGGGGGGATACCGCCGCCGCCGTAAACCAGCTTAAATTAGGCAAAAAAATGTCTCATATGTCGACCGGGGGAGGGGCATCCCTGGAATATCTTGAGGGAAAGGAACTGCCCGGTATAGCCGCGCTTAATGATAAGTGAGAGACAAAAAACAAGAAAGGAAAATATTATGCGTAGACCGATAATTGCGGGAAATTGGAAGATGTACAAAGATATCAATGAGTCCATTGAGTTGTCTAACGCGATAAAGCGCGGTGTGTTCGACGCGGAAAACGTGGAGATAGTGGTGTGTCCGCCGTTCACGAACCTTAGTGAAGTAGGAGAAATGTTCGTGGGAACTAACGTGGGAGTAGGAGCGCAAAACTGCCATTGGGAAAAAGAAGGGGCTTTCACCGGTGAGATCTCAGTTGCCATGATAAAGAGCGTTAACTGCGCGTATGTCATAATCGGGCATTCGGAGAGAAGGAAATTTTTCGGGGAAACCGATGAGACGGTCAATAAGAAGGTTGCTTCGGTTATCGGCGGCGGGCTTGTGCCGATAATGTGCGTTGGGGAAACCCTTGAAGAAAGAGAGGGCGGAAAGACCATGGATGTCGTTAAAAAACAGGTCTTGGGAGGCCTTGAAGGTTTTGGAAAGGATGATCTTGAAGAGCTGATAATAGCGTATGAGCCCGTATGGGCTATCGGTACGGGCAAAACCGCTACTCCTTCGCAGGCAGAAGAGGTGCATGGCATGATACGGTCATTGCTTGCCGAACGTTTTTCTTCCGCGTTCGCCGACGCTCTCAGGATACTGTACGGGGGGAGCGTGAACCCGGGGAATGTAAAGGAGCTGATGTGGGAAAATGACATCGACGGAGGACTTATAGGAGGGGCTAGCTTAAAGCCCGACAGTTTTATTGAAATGGTAAAGACAACATCTCAGCTATATGCTGAAAAGAAGGGATAAAAATGTATATTGCTCTTATAATACTGCACGTTGTGCTTTGTATAGTGCTTATCGTAACCATATTGCTGCAGGCGGGAAAGGGCGGAGGACTTACGGAAATGTTCGGTGGGGATACAGCTCAGTCTGTTCTGGGAACACAAGCCCCGGCTCTTCTTAAGAAGATAACGGAGATAAGCGCGGTAGGGTTCATCGTTACTTCTCTGACTCTTGGGATGGTAACAGCCAGAAGGGGCCAGTCTTTATTTGAGGGGTCCGGGATGGCTGGCCTTCCCCTCGGACAAGAAACCGCGCTTCCTTTTACTTCGGCGCAGGAAGAACAGGATACGGGCGATGTTTCGGATCTTCCTCCGGTAAGGCCGCTTGATATCCCCGGAGAAACCGGAGTAAGATCAGTAGAGGAAGAAGCTGATATGGCGCTTGAGGGCGCCGCGCTATCGTCAGAAGCGGAAGAGGCTCCCGGCTTGCCCTCGGGCCCGGCCGAAAACAAAGAAGAAGAGGGTGATCAATAGAAAAGTGCTTAATACCGGTATAAAAACGTTACCGCTAGGAGGGCTATCATTTTGTTTGAAAGTGACGGCCCTCTTTTTTTTCGTTGTTTTTTTTTGCTCACGGGGACACGGAGCCTCGGGCGAGGACATTCCGCGTGACGCTTATGTAGCTTCCGGACTGGGAGATGCCAGGATCCTCGTGCCATTCCTCGCGGATGATGTGTCATCTAGTTCCATATGCGGGATGATATTCAACGGCCTCACTAAAGTAGATAAAGATCTTAATGT
>CAYMBK010000081.1:0-7050 GCA_964388645.1 uncultured Planctomycetia bacterium
CTTTTCCTGTATCTGCTCGCCAAGCCACATTATAAAAGCCGTTCCGGTCGTCAGTGTAATAACAGTCAGTATCCTGAATCCCCACCCGGGATACTGGACTATCTGAAGCCCCTGGAAGCGGTCGGGATTTTCAAGCCATAGGGCTATAAAAAAAGACTGCACGATCGAGAGTACAACAGTAAAATAACGTGTGTACTGTGTTATTTTTTTTCGCCCTTCTTCGCCTTGCTTCGCCATCCTTTCAAGCGCGGGTATGACCGTAGTTAAAAGCTGAAGAATGATAGACGCGGATATATAAGGCATTATACCCAGAGCGAAGATCGTAAGCCGCTCCATCGCGCCGCCTGAAAACATGTTGAGTATTCCAAAAAGCGTGCCGCCTTGAGTTCGTGCGATGTTATCAAAGAACTGAGCCAGCTTAGCACCATCTATCCCCGGAGTGGGAATAAAAGCCCCCACCCTATAAACCGCCAAGAGGCCAAGGGTAACCATGATCTTTTTCTTAAGATCCGGTATTTTGAACATGTTCCCTATTGCCGCAAACACTTAAAGCTCCTTATCTTTTTTTGCCGGCCTGATCTTAAGATCAGCCGAACGCACCGCCACTATCTCCGCTTTGCCTCCGGCGTCTTCTATCGCTTTTTTTGCCGCCGATGAAAAAGCATTAGCCTTTACGGTCAGCGCTTTTTCAAGAATACCTTTCCCAAGCACTTTAAAAGGTATCCTCTTATTTTTCATCATTCCTTTGTCTATGAGAAAATCGCGGTCAACTACACAGCCATCCGTCACTATATCCGATCCCTGGAGTTTTCCTATGTTAACAAGGCCCCAATCCTTCCTGAATTTGTTGGTGAACCCGCGCTTGGGCATTTTCCTTATGAGCGGCATCTGCCCCCCCTCAAAACCGGGATTATAAGTGCCGCCTCCGGAACGCGCTTTGGCTCCTTTATGGCCCTTGCCGGACGTCTTTCCCTTGCCAGACCCTATCCCTCTTCCTTTTCTTTTTCCCTTACCCTTTATTTTTGGTTTGGGTATGTCCTGTATTCTAAGTACCATGTTTTTCCCTCTTTATGTTTACGTTCCGCAAGACCATCGTTATGCTTCGTTTTGCTCGGAACTTCGCCTTCTTAACATCAAGTTCCGAAATCCATCTTCTGTCGCCTTCACCACATTAACGGCGTTTCTCGAGCCAAGCGTTTTAGTAAGAATGTTCTTTATCCCTACCGCGTCACACATAGCCCGTACAGGGCCTCCGGCTATTACACCCGTACCCGGACCGGCGGGTTTCATTATCACTCTTGACGCTTTGAATCTTCCTATTACTTCGTGAGGGATAGTATCTCCCTTCAATTTAACACCCAAAAACGACTTATTGGCCTGAGCCGTGCCTTTTTTTATCGCTTCAACAACCTCATTGGATTTTCCCAGGCCGATACCCACATTCCCCTTGCCGTCGCCGGTCACCACCAATGCGCTAAAGGAAAAATTCTTTCCTCCCTTCACGACCTTGGAAACTCTGCTGATCTTTATGACCCTTTCTACAAACCCCGAATCCGGCTTCCTTTCCTGCTTAAACCTGGACCCTCCGGTTCTTCTCTTTCGCTCGGGCTGCTTACCGTCACGTTCCGGATTTTTGTTTTCCTTCCGATTCTCAGTACTTTGCTGAACATCTCCCTCTGCGCCGGCCGTTTCCGCCTGAACCTCTATTTCGCTTTTTTCGCTCTTTACTTTCTCGTCACCTGGCATTTCGTTTTCTCCTTAAGATTAAAATTCCAAACCCGCCTTCCTGGCCCCTTCCGCCAGGGCTTTCACAGTGCCGTGATACTTGTACCCAGACCTGTCAAAAACGACTTTTTTTATTCCCTTCTCGATCGCCTGTTTCGCTATCCTTCCGCCAAGCTCTCCCGCATGATCTATGTTTTTTCTCGTAGAACCCTTATCTCCGGCCTTGTCCGCGGACACACGTGTTGAAACACCGCAAACGGTCTTTCCCAGTGTATCATCAATGATCTGTACATAGATGCTTCTGTTAGATTTGTTCACAGCCATGCGGGGCCTCTCAGACGTTCCTGAAACCTTTTTTCTTATCGAGCTTTTGCGCCTTACCTCACGCTTCTTTTTATCCATGTTTTTTCCCTTTTATTTATCCTTAGAATGTTTTACGCCACACTCTTTCCTTGTTTCTGACGAACATATTCGCCCTCATATCTGATGCCTTTACCCTTGTACGGTTCCGGAGGATAAAACCTCCTGATATCAGCAGCCACCTGGCCTACCTTCTGCTTATCCGCCCCCTTTACTATTATCTGTGTCGGGGCGGGAGTCTCGATAGCCACTTCATCTGGCGGCTGGTAATTGATGCTATGCGAAAAACCAAGCTCCATCACAAGGCTTTTTCCCTTCATCTGCGCCTTGTATCCAACCCCTTGTATCTCCAACTTCTTCTGGAATCCCTCTACCATACCTGTTATGGTGTTTTGTATCAAACTCCTGGTCGTGCCATGAAGAGCTCTATGCGTAGCAGAGTCAGACGGCCTTGAGATAGTTATGGCCCCATCGTTAAATTCCGCCGTGAACCCTTCAGGAATAATGTGCCGAACTGTCTTACCCTTGCCCTCAACATTTAGCGCTCTACCATCGATCGCTATTTTTACGCCCGCCGGCACCGCTATAGGCTTTTTCCCTACTCTAGACATCACTCTTCTCCTTTTAAACTACCACAAGTGGCAAATTACTTCTCCGCCGATACCCTGTTCTTTAGCCTCTTTATCGGTCATAATACCTTTGTTGGTCGAAAGCACCGCCACACCGACTCCCGCAAGCACCTCTTTCACGCTCTTTGCTTTCAAAAATTCCCGACGTCCGGGTTTTGATATTCTGACCAACTTCCTCATCACCGGAACTTCTCCATCGGCGTACTTAAGATAGACCTTTATCTCTCCCTGCTTTTCATTCTCAATCTCTTTGAAGTTATCTATAAAACCTTCTCTTTTAGCTATCGAAAGCACCCCTACAAACAGATTTGACCTTTTTACCGTAACGGTCTTTTTCCCGGCCATAATTGCGTTTCTTATTACCGTAAGCTGATCAGCTATAAAATCCGAAACACTCATTTCTTTTTTCTCCTTGTTTTACCACCACATCTTTTGCTGCAATAGTCCTGTTCCCCCCGCGAACTACCAGCTGGCCTTCTTGACACCGGGGATATCCCCTTTTGAGGCAAGCTCTCTGAAACATATGCGGCATAACTTAAACCGTTTTAAATACCCCTTTTTCCTTCCGCATATCTGACAACGAGTTATTACACGCGTTGAAAACTTGGGGGTCCTTTTACCTTTTTCCAGTAAACCTTTTTTCGCCATTTTTCCCTCTATTTTCCTGATTTGTTATTAAAAATCCTCAGTTACCGTGTTTTTTCGCGAACGGCATACCGAAACCCTCAAGAAGCCCCATCGCCTCTTCTTTAGTCTTTGCCGTTGTGACGATGCATATGTCCATCCCATGACTGATGGGGATCTTGTCAAGTTCGATCTCGGGGAATATAGTCTGCTCCTTTAACCCTAAGGTATAGTTCCCACCCTGGTCAAAAGCGTTCCGTGAGACTCCCCTGAAATCCTTAATACGAGGAATAACAAAATTTATAACCCTGTCAAGAAACTCGTACATTTTTTCTTTCCTCAAAGTTACCTTATATCCCACTGGAACACCTTCCCGTATCTTAAAGTTCGATATGGACTTTTTAGACCTTGTCAACCGAGGTTTTTGTCCCGTTATAGCGGCCAGCTCGTTCCTCACGGGATCGATCAGATCTTTTTGGTGTGCCATAGCCCCCATTCCCACGTTCACTACTACTTTAACTATCTTGGGAACCTGCATCCTATTTGAATACCCGAACTTACTCATCAATTCCGAAATTATCTCTTTTTCATAGATCTCTTTAAGTCTTGCCATGTTTTGGCCTTCCTCTTCATCTGTCTTTGTCAATATTATATCCCCTAAAGATCAAAGTACCTCTTTACATTTTTTACAGTACCGCACCTTGGACCCGTCGCCTAAAATATCCATTCCTACCCGGGACGGGCGGTTACACCCTTTGCAGACTATCGCGAGATTGGAAATATTCATAGGGGCTTCTTTATGGATTATACCGCCCTGGTCATCCTGCTTGGTCTTTCTCTTGTGCTTTACTGCAACATTCACTCCCTGCACTATGACTCTCTTGTGGGCCGGAAAAACCTTGAGCACCTTGCCTGTCTTGCCCTTATCTTTGCCGGCCAGCACCTTAACCGTATCATTTTTCTTTATAGTCAGCATTTTTCTCCTACGCCTTTAAACTCCCAAAAAACCTAGATCACTTCAGGAGCAAGTGAAATTATTTTCATGAAATTCTTCCGCCTCAACTCCCTGGCAACCGGACCAAAAACACGTGTTCCACGGGGATTTCCGTCTTTGTCGATTATCACCACGGCATTGTTATCAAACCTCAGAAGCGTACCGTCCTCCCTGTTAATAGGATATGCCGTCCTGACCACTACGCCCCTTACAACTTCCCCTTTTTTCACTTCCGCGGTAGGTGTAGATTCCTTGACATTGCATGTGATAACATCTCCTATCTCGGCAGTGCTTTTACCGGATCTCCCGATAACCCCTATCATGGAAGCTTTCTTTGCCCCGCTGTTATCGGCCACGTCCAGTATCGTCCCCATCATGATCATTTTTTCTCTCCCTCCCCGGATTTCCGTAGGATCTCTTTTACCATCCATGTCTTGTCCTTGGAAATGGGACGGATCTCCTCTACCTTGACCAGATCACCTACTGAAGCCTCATTCTTCGCATCATGAGCCTTTACTTTTTTGTGTCCTCTTACAAATTTTTTGTATAACGGATGTCTTTTCCGTGTTTCCCACAACACGGTAACGGTCTTGTCCATTTTATCGCTGATCACCGTTCCGGTTATCGTTCTCTTAAGTGGTTTTTGTAACTTCACCTTTTTTCTCCTTTAAAATAGTATTACAGCGAGCGATATCCTTCTTTATCGTCGCAAAAACACTCGGCCTCTCAACTCTTCCCGAAACCATTTCCGACCTCATGTTAAAAAGCTGTTCCTTTAAGTTCAAAATCTTTTCCTCGATCTCAGCTACCGTAAGATCCCTTACTTCACCCGGCTTCAACTTTTTCCTCCTCGCGATATGAACCGCGTTTTCATGGGGAGTTTATGCGCCGACAGACGGAAAGCTTCTCTGGCCATATCGTGGGGAACTCCCTCCATCTCGAAAATAACTCTTCCTTTTTTCACCACGGCCACCCATCCCTCAGGAGAACCTTTTCCTTTACCCATTCTGGTTTCCGCCGGCTTGGATGTGTAGGGCTTATCCGGAAAGACCCTTATCCACAACTTCCCGGAACGTCCGGTCTCTCTCATAAGAGCCACCCTGGCGGCCTCTATCTGACGGTCTGTCATCCAGGCGGTCTCAATGGCTTTCAGACCGAACTCCCCGAAATTTAAATTGCAGGCCCCCGAACTTACCCCTTTTCTTTTTCCCCTCTGTTGTTTTCTGAATTTAACCCTCTTGGGCATCATGGCCATAGCTTACCGCTCCTCTGTACTCTGTGCTTTGTTTTCTTTTTCCCCGGGTTTTTCTTTCAGGGTCCCGGGAACAGTTCTCTCAAATTTTTCCCCTTTATATATCCAAACTTTCACACCTATGAGGCCATAAGCTGTTTTGGCCTCGGAAAAACCATAGTCTATGTCGGCTCTCAGCGTATGCAAAGGTATCTTTCCCCACTTATATCCTTCTGACCGTGCGATCTCCGCCCCCGCAAGACGGCCGGAACACTTCACTTTTATACCCTCTCCTCCGGCATCTTTCAAAGACTGTATGGTCTTCTTCATCGCTCTACGGAAGGCTATGCGCTTTACAAGTTGAAAAGCAATGTTGTCAGCCACTATTTTGGCGTCCAAAGCCAGATTCGGAACTTCTTTTATATCCACGAAGAGCTTATTTTCCTCGCCAATTATTTTCTGCATCTCCTCTTTCAACGTCTCGATCTGGGCGCCCTTTCGGCCTATTATCATCCCCGGCCTTCCGGCATGTATGATAACACGAACCCTTTGATTCGCGCGTTCCACATCCACTCGGGATACAAGCGCCTGTGTAAGGCTTTTTTCAGCCAACTTACGTATCTTACAGTCCTGCAGCAGCTGGTCTGCATATACATTTTTAGGAGCGAACCACCGGCTGTTCCAATCCCTAATTACCCCCAGCCTGAAACTTATAGGGTTAACCTTCTGTCCCATATTATCTCTCCGCCTTGGTTTTCTTCTTTCTTACGCTTCGTTTACTTTTTTTCTCAATTTTTCCTGTTACCATATCCAGCTCAACTTTCAAATGGGTCGACCGATGCCTTACCGAAGTGGCTCTTCCCATTGTTGCCGCCCTGAATCGCACAAGCATAGGCCCGCCGTTGGCGGATAGCCTGGAAATAAAAAGATCCTTCAAAAGGAACTTCTCCTGACGGTTAAAATTCGCGTTAGCGAAGGCCGAACCTAAAACCTTCTTTATCGGAACAGCCACCCCCTTATTCACATTGTCCAAAATAAAATTGGCTTCCTCCACCGTCTTTCCCTTCAAAAGGACCATCACCAAACCCGCCTTTCGAGGTGACAATCTCACATATTTAGCTTCTGCCTTGGCAATCATTTTTATTTTTCCCTTCTCCTATAGAGCTGTACTAGTTACTTTTTTTGCCGCACGATTAAGTTTTTTCAAGCGACGTCTTCGTGGCCGCTCCGTGACTCCGGAAAGTCCTGGTCGGCGCGAATTCTCCAAGTTTATGCCCGACCATGTTCTCGGTTATGAAGATCGGATGGAATTTTCTTCCGTCATGTATCGAGATCGTCAACCCAACAAAATCTGGCAGTACCGTGGATCCCCTGGCCCATGTTTTTATGGGTTTTTTGCTTCCGGTCTCGATCATCTTATCGACCTTCTTCCTGAGATTGGCATCAACATATGGCCCTTTTTTTACCGACCTTGACATACTACTATC
>CAYMBK010000082.1:0-3036 GCA_964388645.1 uncultured Planctomycetia bacterium
CTCTCGCGTGAGCCTGTTTTCAGGCTCCCAATTTCTCTTAAGAAAGCTATATTCCACACACTGCCTCCCTTGCCACGCAGACTGATTTTCCAATTTTCCGGCGCTTCCGTCTCTTTTTCCACTCGACAAGCAATCCGGCCGGCGCAGAAATACCCGATTATCATTCTCAACAATGTAAAATAGTGAAAAAACATTCTTCTCCGAGCGCGCCCTGCCCCGGCCGCGATAAATTTCCCCTACATTAATATCTTGCCGCTCTGATAATATGATAACGCGGACATAAAAATCCTGGTCTTTTATGCCGCTAATGAGTATTTATTGATACCGTTTCACTTTTTTTATCACAAATTATCGTGTGAGAAGAAGTATAATGATTGAACGGCAAAAGTCAAGAACGGTAAGTAACTATAAAATGGACCGACAATTCGGGAAAAGGACTAGAAAATAAAAAAGACTCCTCATCACTCTATACATCTGTGAAAATAGCTGATAATGCGTTTGAGTTTAAGAAGAATCGTTGTTCGGATCTGAACAACAAAGGTAACCCGCGCGTTTCCTTATTTACCCATAAATAAACACATGAACGCGGGAAATATAGTCACACGGGCAGGGTTAGCTGTCTTATTTGAGGAGAAACAGGAAGCCCCTGAGAAAAAGCCAGGCGAAAAAACCCGCCATAACATCATCCAGCATGATACCCCAGCCTCCGTTTCTTTTTTCGACATATTTTATCGGAGGAGGTTTCAATACATCAAAGAGGCGAAAAAGCGCGAATCCCAGAAAAACGCTTAAAATCGTAATGGGAACTGCGAAAAACACGATGAACATACCCGCGAATTCGTCAATAACAACACAGGATGGATCCTTCATCTTCAAGTGTTTTTCCATCTTTCCCGAAGAAACCACTCCTAAGAAGAAAACGGCGATAAAAGCCAGAAAATACACCGGAGGGTTCCCCTTCAAGAGAACACAAAAAACTAACCCGGCGGCGCTTCCGATCGTTCCTGGTGCATAGGGAAAATACCCTAATCCGCCAACGGTACTTATTGCTTTGAAGAGATCCATCCCCCATCTGCCCCTGTATCCATCTGTAAGATCAGCCTGTTTACTCATTTCTTCCGAAAGCGTATTTGCGGTTTTCGATAAAATATGAAACCCCGCTGACAACAGTAAAAATGGCCGTGAATATCATCATCACAAGGATGCCCTGCTTAAAAAAATATTCCATCTCTGGGGTCCAAAAAGGTATCATTTCACTCCCGGCTTCCCTCCCTATGAGAAAGATCAGGATGAGGAAGATTGAAACCATCTGAGAAATCGTTTTTTTCTTTCCAGCTGATGCCGCGGAAAGCACTTCTCCGTTCAAAAAAGCCTTGAAACGTAAGCCCGTTACTAATACCTCCCTGAGGATTATTATCACAACGATCTTAGCGGGCACGACCCCCATAACGGCAAAAGCCACAAAGGCCGACAAGGTCAACGCTTTATCCGCCAGCGGGTCCATTATCCTGCCAAAATCCGAAGTAATATTGTCCCTTTTGGCTATCCAGCCATCAAGGTAGTCCGTAATAGCCGCTATAGTGAATACAAGAAGAGCCATAGACTTCTGCGGCACACCTTTCATAAAGAGAAAGATCACAAAAAAAACAGTAAGGGCCAGCCTCGACAGCGTTATCTTATTAGGCAGGTTCATACGGCATCACCTATAAGATCGTACTCCATAACTCCTGTTATTTTTACATCAACAAAATCCCCCGGTGACAACCCTGCCCCCCTCACGTAAACTACCCCGTCAACTTCGGGAGCGTCCATTTCCGTGCGCCCGACAGAAAGACCCTCATCTGCGCCGTCCCTCTCGTCTATCAGCACCCTGAATATTTTCCCGGAAAAACCTTTGTTTTTTTCGGATGATATCGCCTGCTGAAGTTCCATAACCTTCTGGAACCTATATCTTTTCGTCTTCTCCGGAACCTGAGAGGTAAATCCCGCTGCCGGGGTTCCCTCTTCCCTTGAATAGACAAAAGCCCCGAGCCTCTCAAATTTTACTTGCTCGAGAAGATCTGTTAATTCCGAAAAATTTTGTTCGGTCTCACCCGGGAACCCCACTATAACGCTTGTGCGGATCACCGCCCCGTCTATACGCGAACGGATCTTTTCCACAAGAGACAGTATCATTTCCCTGGAACACTCCCGGTTCATCCTGCGAAGCACGTCATCGCTTGCGTGCTGTATGGGCAGATCCACATATCTGCAGATATTGTCAGAAGAAGCGATAACATCTATCAATCTATCGGGAAAATGCGCCGGGTGGGTATACAAAAGCCTGACCCACCCTCCTATCATTATACCCGAAACTTCTTTTAAAAGGACCGCTATATCATGTCCGCCTGATCTGTCAAATCCGAAAGAAGTGGTGTCCTGTCCGATAAGGACGATCTCTTTTACGCCATATTTTTCCCTTAGCCCGGATACCTCTGACAGGACAGAATCCACATCACGGCTTCTCCGTGGGCCTTTTATCGAGGGGATCACACAATATGAACATCCGCTGGAACACCCCTCCTGTATTTTTACATAAGCCGAGTGCCCGTTTCCGGTAATACAGCGGGGTGAATTATGGTCATACAAATATCCCGGGGAAGCACTGACTGACCTTACCCGCGAGCGGGCCGGTGCGTTCAGCAAAAGATCAGGTATTTTCAAAAAGTCCGACGAACCGAAGATCGCGTCCAGCTCTGTTATCTCAGCGTCCAGTTCCTCGGGATATCTCTGTGCCAGGCACCCCGTAACAATAAGTTTTTCGAGTCGCTTGTCTTTTTTCATTTCAGCCAACTGCAAAATACAGTCGACCGATTCCTTTTTGGCCTCTTCAATAAAACCGCATGTGTTAACTATGGCAATATCCGCTTCCTCGGCGCTATCAGCCATAAAAAAGCCCAAAGATACTAGTTTGCCGCAAAGAACCTCGCTGTCAACCAGATTGCGGGGACATCCAAGGCTGAGAACAAATACTTTTTTCATGAAAAATTAAAAGGC
>CAYMBK010000083.1:0-5405 GCA_964388645.1 uncultured Planctomycetia bacterium
TGTTGACGACGGTATTATAGTAGCGGAGAACGTCTATCGCCATATGGAGAACGGCGAGACCCCCAGGATAGCGGCTGTAAGAGGATCAGAAGAGGTCATGGGGGCCGTTTGCACGGCGGTTTTTACTACGATATTGGCATTTTCGCCTTTACTCTTCATGACGGGTATTATCGGGAAATTCATTAGTGGGATACCGATCGTCGTGATAATAGCCCTCATCGCCTCTTTGGGCGAGGCGCTCATAATCCTTCCCAGTCATCTCGCGGATTTTGTTAAGATCAAACTGGACGGAAGAGGCAAGCCCGTCGGATTATCCAGGGAAATGCCGTGGTTTCGGGGGATGGTAGGCGCTTATACAAAGCTTGTTACATGGGCGATACGAAAAAAATATGTCGTAATGCTCTCAATTAGCGGCCTTTTGGTTGTTTGCGCTATTTTGGCCGGGACGGTGCTGAAATTCGTTCTCTTCCCCAGCGTCGGAATAAACTATTTTTTCATAAGGGGGGAGGTGCCCATAGGAACAACGCTTGGAAGGACAGCCGAGCTGATAGCCCCCGTTGAAGAAATTGTCGCCCTTATTCCTACGGAAGAGCTGGATTCGTATGTGACAATGGTGGGAAAAATCGAGGAAGACAGGCAAGACCCCTTCTCTGGGCAAGCCAGCCATCTTGCGCAGATAACGGTGTATCTAACGCAGGCTCAAGACCGTAAGCGGGACGTTGAAGATATAATCGCGGAGCTTAGAGAAAAAACAGCAGGGGTGGAGGGCTTTGAGGACCTTCGGTTTGACATTCCGGAGACAGGCCCACCGGTAGGTAAACCTGTAGAAGTCAAAATAAGGGGCGAAGATTTTGAAGTGCTAGATAAAATTGCTGCTGAGTATATGTCCTATATCAGGGAGTTACCCGGGACATCCGACGTTACCTGGGACAACAAGCCGGGCAAACAGGAGGTCAGGATAAAGGTTGATAGCAATAAGGCCAAGATGGCCGGTCTTTCCGTAGAACAAATAGCGAGAACGATAAGAGGGGTGTTTCAGGGAAATATAGCCACAAAGATAAAACCCGTTAAAGCCGAAAAAGAGACGGATGTTACCGTAAGGTATGCTTCGGCGAAAGGTACGGGTGATATTTCGGTTTTTGACAGAGTGCTTATATCCAACACCTCAGGGAATCTTATACCGCTTAAAAAAGTAGCCGCCATTGAAGAGGTTCCCAGCACCACCACAGTACATCATCTTGACGGCAAAAGGGTCGTTACCGTTTCTTGCAACATCGATACTAAAGAGACGACATCCCTCAAGGTGAACAGTATGCTCGAAAAAAAATTCAGGGATATTCCGGACAGATATGTAGGGTATTCGGTTAAATATGGGGGTGAGCAGGAGGAAACATTAGACTCCCTTAAAAGCCTCGTGAAGGCGTTCTTTTTCGCTTTTCTTGTGGTGTATCTGGTGCTGGCATCCTTTTTTAAATCTCTTTTACAGCCTTTTGTCGTAATGCTTGCTATCCCATTCGGGCTTATCGGGGTTATCTTTGCTTTTCTCGCGCATGGTATGCCATTTTCCTTTATGGCTGTTATGGGGATAGTGGGGCTTAACGGTATCGTGGTGAACGACTCCATAGTCCTTGTGGATTTCATAAACAGGCTGCGCAAAAGCGGCATGTCAAGGCCTGAATCCATAGTAACAGCAGGCCAGATGAGGATCAGGGCTGTCATGCTTACGACACTCACCACAGTAGGGGGGCTTTCCACAGTGGCTTATGGGATAGGGGGCAAGGACCCGTTTCTGGTTCCTATGGCCGTATCTCTTTGCTGGGGGCTCATCTTCGCGACCGTTCTGACACTAATAGTCATACCGTGCGTGTATTCCATAATTGACGATCTGTCGATAAAGTGCACAAAACACGATAGCATGATATGCCCAGTCAGGGTTAACGGTGACGCCGCGTCGGATAATCCGGCATAAAACTAACTCTTTGACTTTTTGTCGACTCGGATGGTATTATCATACTTATCATGCGCAGAAGGAACGTTTTATTTCTCCAGATATGCCTTTTATCGGCATTGTATTTATCTCCTGCAGCTGTTTACGCTGTTTCCGAGGGGGTCCCCGAGTACCATAAGAAGGTCATGGATAACGGAGCTACTGTCGTAGCATGTTACATGCCGGATTCCCCGATCGTCACCGTACAGATCCGCGTTCTTGCGGGTTTGTCAAATGAAGGTAAATATGCCGGTACGGGCATTTCTCACTTTATCGAACATATGGTATTTCGTGCGGTCGGCGAAGACGGAGTAACGCCGGCACGAAAGGCCGTTAAGGCCTTGGGAGGTCATATAAACGGCTCGACAGGCCAGGATTCTTCGGAATACCACATTACGGTCCCTAAAGAACATTTCCGAAAGGCAATGGAGATAATTACGGGTATGGTTCTCGAACCGGTCTTTGACGAGGTGGGTTTTGACACAGAGAGGAATGTTATTCTCAAAGAAATGAACATGCTCGAGGATAATCCCGGAAGAGATCAATTAAGGCTGCTTTTCGGGAACGCCTACAGGGCTAATGTTTATAAGAACCCGATAATCGGCCACAGAGAACTGTTCCTGAGTCTGGAGAAAGAAGATCTTGAGGAATATCATTCCGCGGTTTATGTTCCGGACAGACTGGTTGTGGGGCTCGCCGGCGGAGTGGCCCCAAATGAAGTTTTCAGCGCCGCCGATGACATTCTCGGAAAATACGAGCGCGCGGGCGCCTGGGAAGCCTTCGTTCAACCTGAACCACGTCAGGTGTATCCCTCCAAAACTATCGTTGGAGCTGATGTCGACATAGGGTACATCGCGTTGGGGTTTCATTCAGTCAGCATATACTCTCAAGATCTATATCCCCTGAATGTGGCGGCTTCCGTATTGGGATCGGGTATTGATTCTCTGTTGTATCGCAGGTTGGTCAGGGAAAAGAAGCTTCTACATTCCGTGTCCGCTTTTAATCTTACACCGAGGTTCCCGGGACTTTTCATTATCGTCGGTACTGGAGAGCCCGGTAGTCTTATGGATGCCCGCAGAGAGATATTCGACGTTATAAACGGGATGAAAACAAAGTCCGTAACAGCCGGTCATCTCATGAAAGCCCGGAACATGGTCATTTCTTCTTATCTGAGGTCGCACGAAAGCACTCACGGCGTCGTGTCGGCGATGACGGGGTCGACTATTTTTACCGGAAATCCGCATTTTATGAGGGGGTATATCGAAGGGATAGGAAATGTCGCCCCTTCCGATGTAGCGGGAATGACGGACAGGTATCTTACGGAAAAGAATTCCACGGTCGTTTATACGGTTCCGCGGGAATTTGAAGGGAACTTCGAAGATGTCGAAAAGCACGCACGCCAGGAAGGAACGTATGGCGAGGAAATGGAAGAAAGGACTCTGGAGAACGGCCTTAAGCTAATCGTCAGGAGAGCGGGCGTTATGCCTGTTGTTTCAGTTACATTCGCCTGCCACGGTGGTTTGATGGCCGAGGATCCGGAGGAGAACGGCCTCAGCAATCTCATGGCCGCTCTGCTGCTGAAGGAAACGAAAAAACGGCGTGAAAAAGAGATAGTCCCCGCTATAGAAAAAATGGGCGGGAGCCTGACGGCTTTTAGCGGGCTGAATAGTTTTGGGTTATCGATGAGCCTTATGTCGGGGGATATAGAGAAAGGGTTTGATATATTCAGTGATGTTTTAAGGGATCCGGTTTTTCGTGACGCATTTTTAGAAGAGGAAAAAAGAAAGATCATAGCCGGGATACGGGAGCGGGAAAAGAACATCTTTAATGTGGCAGTATCGGGGGTCAGGCGGTTGCTTTATGGCGGGCATCCTTACGCTTTACGCCCTGAGGGAGAGGTCGAGACGGTAGAGAAATTAGATAGGGCCGCCGTGGAAGATATTTATAGCAGGACAATGACTCCCCGAGGTTCGGTAATAAGCATAGCAGGAGATGTTGACGTTAAAAAGACCATGGACCTTCTTTCCCGGAAGTTCTCCTCATGGCGGGCAAGGAAGAATGCGCATTACAAGAAGGATGCCAGAATGCCTGATAAGGGGTGGATGCATGAGGAGATATCAATGCGGAAAAATCAATCTCTGGTAGCTATCGGGTTCAGGGGCGTTACCGTCTATGACGAAAGAAAATATGTGCTGGATGTGATAAGCGCTTTGCTTTCCGGAAAAGACGGGATACTTTTTGACCGGATAAGAGATGAGCTGGGCTTGGCTTATACTTCGGGGGTTTCTAATTCCCCAAACGTACATGAAGGGTACTTTTTACTGTACACGGCAACTACAGACGGTAACATAGATAGAGCCAGGGATGGTTTGTTTGATGCTCTGGAGGCCGTTATAGCGGGTGAAGTGACGGACCTGGAAATAAGTTCGTCTAAGGAAAGGATGCTGGTTGACCAGGCCCGTTCTCTAGAGGGGGTTTCGGCTGTTTCCTCGGCGATGGCTTTAGGCGAGCTATACGGGCTGGGATCTACACATTATGAGGAATACGGGGATAGGATATCAGAGGTTACACGTTCCGATGTTGTGAAGGTTGCCGGAGAGTTATTGGATGCTTCGTATGCGGCGGTACTGGAGATAAGGTCGGATCTTTAGCTTTACCGGCTTGGCGGTTCATTATATAATACTGTGCTGGAGTGATTTTAGGATAATTCCCAGGGAGGGCAGGTGACAAGAATACCTTTTGTGTCAGGGAGTTTTTATCCCGGCGACCGGGAGGCTCTCTTAAAAGAGTTGGAGGCGATGTTCCCATTGCTGGCGGAAGATGAGCGCGAAGAAGTTATGGGGGCGGTAGTTCCTCACGCAGGGTATTTGTACTCAGGCAGAGTGGCAGGAGATGTTTATGCCAGGATCAAACCCAAAAAGACATTCGTAATTATCGGGCCGAACCATACAGGTCAGGGGAACGATTATTCCGTGTCCATGGAAAACTGGGACACACCGCTTGGCGAAGTGGAGGTGGATGTTGAGTTAAGTGAGGCGGTGATAGCGCGCGCGCCCATATTGACCGGGGATGCGGAGGCTCACAGATATGAACACTCCATAGAGGTGCAGTTACCGTTCATTAAAAGGTTTTTCCCCGAGACTTCCATCGTGCCTATTTGTATTTCATCGAAGAACGTTTCCGAGCTTGAGGCCGGGGCGGAATCCATAGTTGTTTCCGCCCGGTCTTTAGAAAGAGATATCGTGGTGCTGGCTTCAAGCGACATGACACATTATGAGCCAAGAAGCGTAGCTTACGCTAAAGACAGGAAGGCGATAGAAGCTATGCTGTCAATAGATGCCAGGGATCTCGCGCAGATCATCGCGGCGGAGGGTATTTCCATGTGCGGGTGGGCGCCTTCGGTAATAATGCTTTTCGC
>CAYMBK010000084.1:0-4036 GCA_964388645.1 uncultured Planctomycetia bacterium
ATTCCTTTTTGTGGGCTATTATGATCCAATGGCATTCATCCTGATATTTTTCCGATCTGTAGCCGCTTCTTTCAAACCAGCCTTCCGCTTCGGCCTGCCCTATGGGCGATCTCTTATGCTCGCGTCCTTCAGCGCCATGGACGGCGTCAATGATCCCCATTCCTTTCTCGTTAAAATCCGCCATAACTACCTTCCCCCCGGGAGATAACACCCGGTTTATTTCCGAAAAAAATCCGGAAACATCATACATGTGGTGGATCGCTTCTACCGTAAAAATATTATTGAAATAATGTTCACCGAACTCAAGCGAATACGCGTCCATGGCATAAAGCTTCGCGGCGGACAATAAGTTCTCATAGGCAAGATTTAGCGCAGTAGTCTCTAGCATCTCTTCATCATTGTCTATAGAAACAAAATTATAGCCCGCCCTTGCCAGCGCGAGAGCCATTATCCCCCTTCCTGATCCTATATCCAGAATATTGCCTTTTAACGCTCCCGCTTTATCAAGCATGGACTCACGGCTTTTTAATAGATCCAAACCCCTGGATCTATAGAGAGCCTGTCTTTCGGAAAAGAGATCGCGGTTATACTGTATTTTTTCAAATGTCAGTACCGGTGTGTATTTCATGCCGTTCTTCAATTGTAACTCCCTTTGTCAACTGTTCTTACCTCTATGATACTTTAGTATAACATCTCCCACTTTACATCCGACATCCCTCGCCACGACAGGGCATTTCGCCATAAACATAAAAAATACGGGCCGTTTTGTTTTGGAAAGGGCCTCAAAATTCCCCTGGCCTTTACTTATGACCATATCCGCTTTTCGATAAAGCGACAAAAAACCCTTTGAGCATAAGGAAAGCACTGTGCCGGGGGCATCCGACCCGCTCGATATTATCTTCGCTTTTCTTCCTATGCCGCAGACAAAAGCGTCCCGCTCCAAAGCGTCGTTAATAACAGGCTTTTCCTTAACGGCATACGTAATTTCCTTGCATTCATCAAGCCTTTTTATTTGCTCGATAAGGATCCTGTCAAAGACAACCTCACCGGCGTTATCCGCAAGATACAGTATATTTTTTGCCCGGTTTAATTCCCGCTTAAATTCAGAGTAAGCGAACATCTTTTTCTTGTCGCCCTCGAATATCTCCCTTTCCTCATCCAATATCTTGGCTAATTCCTCATCGACGTTCAGTGAGTTTTTTGCTCCGTAATCGATTATATTCCCGGCTATAGCCAACTCAACCGCAAGCAACAACTTATCGTCGGAAGCATCTATTCTTTTTACTAATTTGCCGTAGGCACCCAAAGCGAGAGCATTGCTTCTCTTTTTCTCTCTCAAAAAAGGATCCTTTTCTCCGGAAAGCTCGCTTACAAGTCCATATATCATCCTTCCTATTTCCGGAGGAGAAGCTCTCAGAGATATTCCGGGAAGCATATAAGCCAGCTTATCAAGTATCTTTTTTTGGCACTTAATGCTCGCTCCGGCTTTCCTTGAAGCCTCAAGAGCCTGTTTGAAAAAACATGGTATACAGTCAATGCATGTCTTCACTTCGACCGCCTTTCGAGCTTACTCATTGCCGCTCACATAATGCCAGATGCCCGGACTTGTTTTTGAAAATATATAAAATCCGACCTGGACGTTTGGATATGTCCATAACTGGATCCGGCGATCTATTTAGACCCCTGTGCCGCCGGATATCCGATATCTTTTTTTGAACGTTTCAGTTTTATTCCACATCTCCCTGATCGCCTGCCTGGCCGGCGTCAAAGATATTTGACATTCTGCGCCGCCAAAACAAGCGGATACATCGTAGGCGCACTCGTAAGATACGGATGTGTAGCCACCTGTAACGTTTCGAGCTCAGAGAGTGAAACTCTTTGCTGAATGGCCATCCCGATAGTATTTATCATTTCACCGGCAGACATCCCTCCCGCGACCTGCCCGCCCATTATAATGCCCGATTGTTTTGAGAATATCAGTTTAACCCTGATCTTCTGAGCCCCCGGCATCCCGGAAGGATGTTTATCCATCATTTCGGCATAACCCGCGACTATAACAAACCCCTCCTTTTTCGCCGAACTTTCGGTCAACCCGGCCGACCCGAGCACCACTCCGTCAATGTAAGTCGAATATATGGCGATGGTCCCTTTGTTCTCGCGCACAACTTTCAGCTGGTAAAGATTGGACCCGGCTATCCTGGCTTCCGCTGTAGCGGTAGAAGCCAGCATGACCAGTGTGTTTTTTCTGGTATAAAAATCCCTTTTGCTGGCGCAATCTCCGACCGCAAAAATATCAGGGTCCGTAGTCCTCATATATTCATCCACCCATATACCATTCCCCTTTCCAAGGTCCAGTCCAGCACCAGCCGCCAGTTCTGTGTTGGGGATAGCCCCTATTCCCAGTATAACGGCATCTACCGGGATATTTTTGCCGTTCGACAACAAGGCTTCCTCTACTTTTTCATCTCCTTTTAACTCTGCGACGCGTACGCCGGTAAAGAGATCCACCCCCTTTGCTTCTAACTTCTCTTTTGCTATGTCGGAAAATTCTGGATCAAAGGAATTCTCCAATATCCTCGGTAGCATTTCAGCCAGCGAAACATTTACTCCGTCCATCCGGGAAAGCTCATCGGCAAACTCCACCCCAATGAACCCTCCTCCTATTATCAGAATATTTTTGGCCTTTTTCACGCTATCAATAGAATTTTTCAGAAAATCCATGTCCTTGTAGATCGGGAAAACCCCCTTCTTGTCGATGCCGGGGATTGGAGGCAATATAGGCGAGGCTCCGGTCGCCAATATTAATTTCTCGTAAGCATAACTACCTCCATCTCTTGTTGTTACTATTTTTTTTGCTCGGCCCACTTTTTCGGCATGTCCGAAGAAAACTTCTATCCCGTTTTGCTCCAAAGCGTCTGTTCCCGTTTTGTTATCGTCGGGGCTGCTTAAACTGGAGAACATATATGGTATTCCGCAAGGAATAACGCCCCTTGCGATATTTTTTAACACAGTTATCTTTTTCTCCGGATAATATTTCCGCGCCGTAACAGCACTGACAATACCGGCAGGCCCGGACCCAGCTATCAAAATATCCGTTTTCCTTTCCATCTAATATCCCCTTTTTTAAATGATGATATGATCGAACAGGCGACATCCCATGAAGCCTGTAAAACATCTCCATCGCTTCCCTGTTATCGGGAACCCTGACGTTTTAAATGATTTTTTATTCCTTGACCATCACCCCGCCGCATTTAGGACATTTCATGACACGGCAGGGTACTCCCGCGCTATGAGACACTCTCAAATCGCATTTAACACACACGCAACTTCCTCCCGGGCCTGAACCTGGCATGTTCCCTTCCATTCTTCCCCGCCCGATGCCGCGTGCCTGCGCTTCGCCACGTCCTTTAACATTTATCGGACCAACGGACTCACCTGCCATTTTTCCTTCGGGCATTTAACACCTCTCTTTCAAAAGGTCGTGATCTCCTCCGGGCACTGTGTTTCACAAACCCCTCACCCCACGCAACTATTCTTAACCTCAGTTTTACTAGTTTCAATTTTTACGGCATTTACCGCACAAAGATCCTCACTCTCAAGAACACCCGAAGCATCTGCCCCCATCAACTTTAGCTGTCATGCCGAATTCCATTTTTAAATATCAAGCCATCCCGAATTTTGAATTAACATTGGGGTCACCGGAAGGCTTCAATTTTCCGTTTTTGTAATTTTCTATTGCTTCTTTTACCCCCCCGGAAACACCCGTAACTATATCAATCCCTGCGGCCTGCAAAGTTCGAAAAGCGTTCGGCCCTACATTCCCGGTTAAAACGACTTGAACCTTCTTTCCCGACATCAATTGTCCCGACTGGATCCCGACGCCGCCTGTTCCGGAAACATTTGGGTTTTGAATAGTCTCAAATTCATCTGTATCCGTCTCTACAATGATAAAATACGGGCACCGCCCAAACCGGGGGTCTACCTGTGAACCCAAATTCTCCCCCTGTGAAGTAACGCACACTTTCATCTTCTTCCC
>CAYMBK010000085.1:0-2719 GCA_964388645.1 uncultured Planctomycetia bacterium
AGTCCAAATCAATGGATATCTGATCTGGACAGTCTTCCTGACCCGGATTGGAGGCCCTTCCCTAACGCGAAGAACTACATAATCATAACATCGAGAGGATGTCCCTATTCATGCGCGTTTTGTATGCAGGCCTCTGGGAAAAAAGTCCGTAACCGTTCCAGCAAAAGAGTTATTGAGGAAATTGAGAGGGTGATAGAGGAGAGGAAACCGGACAGGTTTCTTTTTTATGACGAGACATTTACGCTTAACAAGGCAAGAGTACATGATATATGTGACATGATGATAGATAGGGGTCTTAACAGGAAAATAAAATGGTCCGCAACCACAAGAGTTGACGCTGTCGATGAGGAAATACTCAAAAAGATCAAAGAGGCTGGGTGCGATCACATTGAGTTCGGCATAGAGTCAGGTAATGAAGAGATGTTAAAACGTATTAAAAAGGGAATAACTAAAGAACAAGCCGAAAAGGCGGTAGGGCTGGCTAAAAAACTGGATTTTCACACAGAAGGGGCTTTTATCCTCGGCCATCCGGGCGAAAATATCAATACTGCCATGGAAACTATTAATTTCGCGTCTAAACTTAATCCCGATATAGTCCAGCTTGGCATAATGGTTCCTTATCCTGGGACGGAAATAAGGGAAATGGCTCTTAGGGGAGAAGGCGGTTATCGTATACTTTCAGAGGACTGGTCGGAATATAACAAGCAACTGGGTAATGCTGCCGAACTTAAGGATCTTTCCAGGTCTGATCTGGAGAAACTCCAGCTTGTCGGATATTTGCGGTTATTTATTTATAACAGAAGGTATCGGGATCTTCTAGTCTTTGTTTTAAGTTTTTGGAGAGAAGGGTTTTCTTTTTTGAGGAATTCTTTCCGTAAAAGGGAAAATTCCTCAGAGTCAAAATTAAACTGTTTACAAGTTTTGAGACTTATCTTTTCAGGCAATATAAAATAGAGAGGTTAAAATGAAAAAGGTATTAGTTACGGGAGGAGCGGGATATCTTGGGTCAGTTTTGTGTCGTAAACTTATAGATCTCGGGTATTCGGTGAATTGTTTTGACAGGCTTTATTTTGGTGAAGGCCCTATAAAAGACCTTTTGACAGCAGATAATTTTACACTCATCAAGGGGGACATTAATTCCTATGAAAAATTTCCCGAGATCTTAAGAGGGGTAGAAACAGTGATCCACCTTGCCGGGATCGCGAATGACCCAACAGCCGAACTAGATGCCGAACTTACAAGATCAACCAATTTATGCGCCACCGTACAGCTAGCTAAAGACGCGAAAAAACATGGTGCCAAAAGATTTATCTTCGCTTCAAGCTGTAGCGTTTACGGGATGGGGCTTTCAGAAAACATAACGGAAGGCTCTCCTCTTAACCCGGTGTCCCTTTACGCTGAATCCAAAATGTTGGCCGAAGAAGGCATAATAAAGCTAAAGGATGAAAATTTTCACCCTGTTTTTTTAAGGCAGGCTACTCTTTTTGGTAAATCCACCAGGATGCGCTTCGATCTGGCAATAAATCTTATGGTGGTGCATTCTGTGTCCAAAAAAAAGATATTTGTGTGGGGAGGAGGTGACCAGTGGCGTCCTTTTCTTCATGTAGATGACGCCGCCGAAGCTTTTATATCATGTATGGAAGCGGATGTTTCGAAAGTTTCAGGGGAAGTCTTCAATGTGGGGGACTCGACCCTGAACTACCGAATTATAGAGCTTGCCAAGCTTGTGCGGTCCAAGATGAAGGGAGTGGAACTTGAGGTAGTGCCGGACTCTCCGGATAAACGTAGTTACAAGGTGTTGTTCGACAAGATCGAAAAAGTTGTAGGATGGAAGCCGCAAACAGGCGTTGAGAGGGGCATAGAAGAACTTTGCGAATACCTTTCCAGTGGAGTCGTGAAAGATTTTGACGCTCCCGAATTTTTTAACATAAAGACTATAATTAATTTTACAGAACGCCCCGCGATAGAAGGAGGAGATTCTGTGAGAGTAAAATTTCTTCCTTTCGGCCTGCCGCTTATCGGCAAGGAAGAGGAAGATGAAGTAATAGATACATTGCGCTCAGGATGGATCACGACCGGGCCTAAGACCAAAAGGCTCGAGGAAGATTTTAAGGAATATATTGGATCAAAAAACGCCATATGCGTTAATTCATGCACAGCCGCTCTGCATCTTTCACTGGTGGCTCTAGGTATAGGGCCAGGGGATGAGGTTATAACTTCACCGGTGACCTGGCCGTCAACCGCAAACGTTATAGTGCATACCGGGGCAAAGCCCGTTTTTGTCGACATAGATAAAAAGACCTTTAATATGTCGCCCGGCAGTATCGAGAAAAAGATAACCGCGAAAACGAAAGCGATAATACCTGTTCATATGGCCGGACACCCTTGTGACATGGAGAAAATATGGAAAATAGCGGAAAAACACGGCTTGCATGTTATTGAAGACGCCGCCCACGCCATAGGAGCTGAATACAAGGGTAGAAAGATAGGAACATTGAGTGATCTTACGTGTTTCAGTTTTTATCCGATAAAAAACATGACGACCATAGAAGGAGGCCTCATTACAACTGATAACGATGAGTGGGCCGAGAACATTCGTATGAATAGCCTGCACGGAGTATCAAAAGACGCATGGAAGAGGTATTCCAGCTCTGAGTTGATACATCACGAAGTTATCTATCCGGGGTTTAAGTATAATATGACGGATATCCAGGCATCT
>CAYMBK010000086.1:0-9213 GCA_964388645.1 uncultured Planctomycetia bacterium
TATTTCCCAAACAAGATCCCGGGAACCTCCATTGACAGTTCTCAGCTCAAAATAATGTCTTTCAAAATACCCGAAAGCTTCAACGCCACATCGTCAGGCTCTCCGGTTAACATCTGACCGCCTTCTCTTGGCGAAGGTGTAAAGACCTTAACTACTCTAGTAGGCGAACCATCGAGCCCTATCTTGTCTTCCTGACATCCCAGGTCATCAGCGGTCAAAACCGGTATCTCCGCTTTTTTAGCCTTCATTTTGCCTTTTAGAGACGGTAGCCGCGGCTCGTTTATTTCTTTGACCACGGTAAAAACAGCGGGTAGAGGCGTTTCAATAACATCATATCCCTCCTCTGTCATCCGCTCAAGCGTGGCTTTTTCCGCGTCTATTTTTTCTATCTTCTTAACGTAGGTCACCTGGGGTATATCCAGATGCATCGACACTCCCGGACCCACCTGGGCCGTATCCCCGTCCGAAGCCTGTTTCCCGCAAAAAACAACCTTATAGTCCCCTATCTTTTTTACAGCCTGTGACAGCGTATAACTGGTAGCCCATGTATCGCTGCCGGCGAATTTACGGTCGCTCAAAAGGACGGCTCCGTCGCAACCCATAGAAATGGCTTCCTTAAGAGCCTCTTTCGCCTGTGGAGGGCCCATACTTATGGCTATGACCTCGCAAGGAGAACCCACCCTATCCTTTACCCGCAAAGCCTCTTCTATGGCATACATGTCGAAAGGATTTATGACCGCTGCCACACCTTCACGTTTGAGCGTGTTGGTCACGGGGTCTATCTTGACATCGGTCGTATCGGGCACCTGTTTTATCAAAACCAGTATTTTCATAATGCACCAAAAAAAGTTATCTCGACAACCCTTCTTTTATCACCGCGGAAGCTATAACGCTTCTCTGTATCTGGTTGGTCCCTTCGTATATCTGCGTTATTTTCGCATCTCTCATCAACTTTTCTACCGGGTATTCTTTCATGTATCCATATCCACCGAATATCTGCACCGCGTCGGTGGTCACCTTCATAGCAACATCCGAGGAGAACATCTTGGACATGGCTGATATTTTAGCGACGTTCTTGGCGCCGGAATCAACCATCCGGGCTGCAGAGTATATCAAGGCTCTCGACGCCTCCACCTGGGTAGCCATGTCGGCGAGCATCCATTGTATTCCCTGAAAAGACGATATCGCGCTGCCGAACTGCCTTCTTTCATGCGAGTATCGTACGGCCTCATCCAAAGCTCTTTGAGCTATACCTACGGCCTGCGCGGCCACTCCCGGCCGTGAGTGGTCGAAAGTTTTCATGGCCACTATGAACCCTAACCCCTCTTTGCCAAGCAAGTTCTCTTTGGGTATTTTACAGTCCGTGAATATAACTTCCCTTGTGGCCGATCCGCGAATGCCCAGCTTGTCCTCTTTTTTGCCGAAACTCACACCGGGAGTATTTTTCTCAACCACGAACGCGCTGGCTCCTCTTGGCCCCTTGGACTTATCAGTCATGGCTATTACAGTGTAGATCTCTGCCTCGCCTCCGTTGGTTATCCACTGTTTTGTTCCGTTGAGGATATAATGGTCACCGTCTTTTCTCGCTGTGGTCTTTATGCCTCCGGCGTCAGAGCCGGCCTCGGCTTCTGTAATACAGAACGCGGCCAGTTTTTTGCCTGCCGCTATGTCCGGAAGGTATTTCGATTTCTGCTCATCGCTGGCATAAAGCAATATGGGGTATGTCCCCAAACCAGTTGCCGCGAAAGAGAGAGCTATTCCTCCGCATCCCCAGGAAAGCTGCTCGGTGGCGATCGCCATCTCGAGGACTCCTCCGCCCATCCCCCCGTATTCTTCAGGTATATACACCCCGAAAATATCGGACTCCGCTATGACTTTGACTATGTCCCACGGAAACTCATTTTTTTCGTCGTACTCCGCAGCTACCGGCTTTATTTTCTCCTCGGCTATCTGGCGGCAAAGATCACGGATCATTTCTTGTTCTTCAGTCAACAGATAATCCATTTTCTCTCCTTAAAAAGTTACTGGCAGAAGTTTACCTCATTAATAAAACGCTAAACTAGAACAGCCGGCGGGGCGGAACGCGTCATCCCTTAAACTTTTTCAGAACAAGCGTAACATTATGCCCTCCGAAGCCCAGAGAATTATTCATAGCGACATTTACTTCCTGTTCACGGGCAGTATTGGGAACATAGTCAAGATCACAGTCCGGGTCCGGATTTTCGTAGTTTATAGTGGGAGGGAGTATGCCGTGCTTTATCGCCTTGGCGCAAGCTATTAGCTCCGTGGCTCCTGTCGCACCCAAAAGATGGCCTGTAACCCCTTTGGTGGAACTTACCGGTACATCGTACGCTCTTTCGCCGAAAACCTTTTTTATTGCCGCGGTTTCCATCGCATCGTTGAGCTGTGTTGAAGTGCCGTGGGCGTTTATGTAGCTCACCTCCGAAATATCTACCTTCCCGTCCTCAAGAGAAAGCTTCATGCACCTTACCGCGCCGTCTCCGCAAGGATCCGGAGCCGTCATATGGTACGCGTCACCGCTCATACCGTAACCTACCACTTCGCAGTATATTTCCGCGCCTCTCTTCTTTGCGTGCTCGAGTTCTTCCAGGATCACCACGCCCGATCCCTCCCCCATCACAAAGCCGTCCCTGTCCCTGTCAAAAGGACGCGAGGCATGGACAGGATCATCGTTACGCGTACTAAGCGCTTTCAGAGCGCAAAAACCTCCGAACCCCATCTTGGTTATCGCCGCTTCGCTTCCTCCCGCTGCCATAACATCCGCGTCCCCCCGCTGAATAAGCCTGAAAGCGTCGCCTATGGAATGGCTGCCGGCCGCACAAGCCGTAACAGATGAAGAGTTCGGCCCCTTGAAGCCCAGTTCGATCGACACTATTCCGGAAGCCATGTTAACTATGAGCATGGGGATAAGAAAAGGGGATATCTTGGAAGCGGCACGGCTTCTGTCCTCGGCCTTGATGTACTTCTCGTGCTCAGTTTCAACGGTATGAAGCCCGCCGATACCCGAGCCGATATAGACCCCCGCCCTTTCCGGGATCAGCATAGAACTTTCAAGGCCGCTATCCGCAAGGGCCATTTTAGCCGCTGCCACCGCGAACTTCACAAAAGGGTCAAGCCTCCGCTCCTGCTTATGGTTTATGTAGGCAGTCGCGTCGAAACCCCTGACTTCAGCAGCCACATGCGAATTAAAAGGCGTGGGATCGAATGCTTCAAGCCGGCAAACTCCCGTCCTTCCGCTTACGAGAGCATCCCAAAAATCAACTATGTTATTCCCCACGGGAGTTACAACCCCTGCCCCCGTAAGGACTACTCTTTTATTGGACATCTTATTGTGAGAAGATTTTGGCCGTTACTTTCCTGAACTTTTTTCTTCGATATAGGATATGGCCTCACCAACAGTAGTGAGTTTTTCTGCGTCTTCGTCAGGTATCTCGGCTCCGAATTCCTCTTCAAGGGCCATAACCAGTTCAACCGTGTCCAAAGAATCTGCCCCAAGATCATCTATGAACTTAGCGTCTTCCTTGACTTCCTCGATCTTAACACCGAGCTGTTCCGCCACGATCGATTTTACTTTTTCCGCTATCCCTGACATTTTTCCTCCTTAAGTTATAATTGCTCCCGCGAAATACCCACAACACTTCTTTAAAAGATCACTCTCGAAATTTACCACACCATAAGGGCCGAAAGCCCGGTCACATTACCATTCCACCGTCTATTTTTATCACCTGGCCCGTTATGTAAGACGACTCATCACTTGCCAAAAAGAGCGCCAGTTTGGCCACATCCAAAGGTTCCCCCATCTTTCCCAGAGGTATAAGCCCAAGGAGTTTCCCCCTGACGTCCTCTCCGAGCTTATCTGTCATGTCAGTCTTTATGAACCCCGGGGCTATGGCATTGACATTTATGTTCCTTGACCCCAGCTCCTTGGCAACTGTTTTTGTAAGGGCTATCAGCCCTCCCTTACTTGCGGAATAATTGGCCTGACCGGCATTCCCCATGACACCTATAATAGAGGCCATGTTCACTATCTTGCCGCTGCGCTTTTTCATCATGGGCCTTGTAACCGCCTTGATACAATTGAACGCGCCCTTGAGGTTAACATTTAGAACAGCGTCCCACTCCGCTTCCGACATCCTCATAACAAGATTATCTCTGGTTATGCCGGCATTGTTGACAAGTATATCTACCGAGTCGAAATTGTCAAGTATTTTCTTAACAAAACCCTCCACTTCTTCAAAAGCCGTTACATCCACTTTGCCGGTTATGACCTTCCTGCCGGTAGCGGCTTCTATATCCTTGCCCGTTTCAGCCACAAGCCCCGCATCGACATCACATATCGCCAAATCTGACCCGTTGGACGCGAACAGCATAGCTATCTCCCTGCCTATGCCACGCCCCGCTCCGGTTATAAAAGCCAGCTTTCCTTTGATACTCATATGAACCTCCGTTTTTCCGTCCCTAATTGTAACAGCATTCATTCTTTTGTCAAGGGAATTCAGGAAAAGATCGGATTCCGGCACACAAAAGCAAAGCGTATTTGCTCGCGCTTGACCGGCGTCACCTCTCTCATATCAGCATCCGGCCTCATGCGTTTCAGAGCATGCCAATGAGTCGGAGAACATCCCTCCCGTATAAGCATCTAGATACGCCGTAAGCTCTTCTATCCTGGCGACCGCAGAGTGATACTTTCCATCAGCGTTATTTTTTCCCATAGATGTTTCCCCTACAAGGCGTTTTCTTTCGAAATACAAACGTGTTACATTTTCGAGAATATCGTCTCTAAGCTGCACCATAAGCTTGCTTCTCACATCAATGCTCGTCTGAGAGGAATTCCATATCAAGTCCGCAAGATCCCATGTAAGCGTAAGTCCCCAGCCATCCCTCCTGTCTCTGGGTCCCTCGACCATGTAAGTGGTAGAGGCGCTCTTGTAGAATTCCACCTTATCACTGTAATTCTCGTCGTACTTGACCGCAAGGCGAGGTAAAATGCCCCTTAATCCCGCAGCTTTTCGCCAGCCGGCTATTTTATCGGGGCTGACCTCCGCGTACTCTATGGCCATCCGGTGAACTTCCCTTATGTCCGGACCGGCGGCAAAATTTTCGGCGAGTATGGCTTCTACTCCGTCTGTTTTAAGGCTCCGGAACATTTCCCGGGAAAGATCCGAGGTATATATACGTTTGGAGAACACCAGCAAGACCCTTTCCTTTCCCCCGCTATCACGATGGACTTTCATCTCCCTGATATCCCCGCCATCCGACACCTCAAGAACTGGCACCCAGTTATGCGCATGCGGTTCCCTTAAAAAGACCTTTCTGCCGGTAGCGGCGAATACTGCTCTTTCGGTAAATACCGCGGCAAGGACATCCTCAGAAGGAAGCCCCGTAGTGTCTATGCGATCCAGGCGGGAGCTCCCCTCTAACACATATATACCTTTCCCGGTAACTGCCATGACACCGCCTTTTTCCGCGGGCGTCAAATCCCGTATAGCTTTATTTTTTAAAGTATCGTCTTCATCAAGTTCGTCACTGTTCTCTTCTTCGCTCCTGGCTTCTTCTGCCCTTGAGATCAGTCTGACGCTCTCCCATTCACCGGCTTCCGGTCTGCCGGAGAGTACCTCACCACCATGCGCGGCATACAGGACGTCCGAAACGACAACAACCTTGCTTATCTCTTCTGTCAACAAACCTGGAGTTATATCCCTCCAGGTTCCATTCTCAACCGAAAAAACGTGTTTATCCGTCCATGCTATCACCCCGAAGGCCCCCTCGCGAACACACACACCCTTGATACCATTTTCTCCTTGTATACGCTTCCATAAACCCTTTTCTCCTTCTCTGACAAAGAGGCCCTCTTCTGACGCGGCAAAAATTGAATGCCCCGAAAGAGCTATGCCAGTAACGCTCGGGGCAAGCGCTGAAACATCCTCACGGCTCCAGGTGGATCCATGATCGCGGCTTACGTAAAGCCCCCGAGAGGTTCCGGCATAAATGGTATCCGAATTGTCCTCGGCCTCTATACAGGCTATTTCTTCTCCACCCCCCAGGCCCCACGTTACGTCCACCCAACCTTCAGCTTCCGATCCCCGACATGCCGCCAGCAGCAAAACAATGGCCGCGGCGCCTGCTTTGATCATACTGCAACTGTACATTTTATTTTCCTCCTTTTCCCTCTTTCTATCCGGGAGACCAGCCTCCCGGACACAATAAATAATTTGATGAATTCTAACATTTATTTGATTTTTTGTCAATAAAATCCCACGGGTGCTCTTTGTCGCGATCCATGCCTTCACACGAGAAATGCGGTTTTTTCTAAATGGCAGAAACCGCGTTTAACCGGAAGTTTAAACGCGGCTAACGATACATCACAAATTAAACCGGCATAAATCTTGTCCTATATAAAAATTTTGAGTATACTCGCCGTATGCGAAACAATTTTCCCGATGATTTTTTATGGGGCGCCTCAACAAGCGCCTATCAGGTTGAAGGCGGTAACTTTAACTCAGACTGGTCGAAATGGGAGAAAGAAACCGGACACGAAATGTCCGGGGCGGCCTGTGAGCATTACGAACGCTTCAGACAGGATTTTTCCATAGCGAAGACCATGGGGCACAATGCCCACCGCCTGGGTCTTGAATGGAGCCGCCTCGAGGTCGAAGAAGGCTCGTGGAGTGAAAAGAGCTGGGACCACTACAAACAAGTTCTCGATCATCTTTCCTCGTTAGGGATACAGCCTCTGCTTACTCTCCACCACTTCACACTGCCCCTGTGGCTTGCGGCCAAAGGCGGATGGCTACATCCGGAGTCACCTCTTATTTTCAGGCGTTTCGTTGAAAGATCCGTACGTGAACTCGGAGGACAGGTCAGGTACTGGATAACCATTAACGAGCCGAATATCCTGGCCGTGCTGGCCTACCTGTGGGGCCAGTGGCCGCCGTGTCATAAAAATTTCGACGACACCGTTACCGTTCTTAAGAACATGTTAAGAGCCCACGCCCTTTCATACGAAACCATAAAGGAATTCTCGAAAAAAAACTCTATGGTAGGCGTGGCAAAGGCCGTGACAGCCTTCCATCCTTATTCGCCTTCATCCCCGCTTGACCGGATATCGGCACATATGAGGAACCGATTTCATAACCACGCTTTTTTGATGTCGCTTGTAACCGGCAAAATAGAACTGGGCGGCTTCAAAAAAGAAAAGTTATTATCGCCCGCGACCCTGGACTTTATAGGGCTTAATTATTATTTTCGCCAGTTCATCCGCAGCGGAAAAAACTTTTTAAAGGACCGCTTCGGAGATGTAGTCTCGCCTCCCGCGCGCGCGGGCATCAGAGAAAAGACCGACATGGGATGGGAAGTCTACCCCGAAGGGCTCTATGAAACTGCCAGGTCCCTTGCCGGATATGGATTACCTTTTATCGTGACCGAAAACGGGATTGCCACAACGGATGACGAAAAAAGAAAAATATATATAAAGGAACACCTTCTTGCCCTTCTAAAAGCGATCAATGAGGGCATACCGGTAAAAGGCTACCTGCACTGGTCGCTTCTGGATAACTTCGAATGGGACTCCGGATACAGCAAAAAATTCGGATTGGTAGAGGTGGATTTCAAAACACAGCAGCGCAAGCCCCGTGCTTCGTCGGAATACTACTCAAAAGTGATCAGGGACGGTTCAATATCCTCCGATTAGCCTTCCCGTCGCGATACACCTTCCCTGGACGCGATGATAAACCGAAAACTCCGACAGCCGCCTTTTATTTGAATATTCTCGAGCTGACTTCGTTGAGTTCTTGTATGTCTTCTCCGGTCAGGCCGTGATCAAGAGCTTTTATATTGTCGTTAAGCTGCTGTGGAGTGCGGCATCCTACTATACAGCTTGATACCTCAGGATGCGAAAGTATCCAATTTATCGCCACATGAGAATCGGAAGCGTCATGTCTTTCGGCTATTTCGTCCATCACCGAAACAAGCTCCATGGTCCTGCCCCACTCGGGCTCTTTATAGAACTTGTAGAAAAAGTCTTTGACATCACCGGGCTTTACTTCCGGGGGCTTTCGGTATTTGCCGGTCAGTATGCCCCCGCCAAGAACACCGTAAGGAAGCAATGAAACTTTCCTCTCCCGCAGCGCCGGAAGAAGCTCGTCTTGTATGTCTTTGTGCAAAAGTGAATACTGGAGCTGGTTGCTAACGATATCTTCCCGGTCCATTGCCGCGAAGGTCTGTCGAACGTCAAAATTAGAGACCCCGATATATTTTACCTTTCCTTCCATAACAAGCTTACGAAGTTCACCGAAAGTTTCATCGAACGGGGTTTTGTTGTCCGGCCAGTGACACTGGTAAAGATCTATTGTCTCCACCCCCAGGCGCTTAAGGGAGTTCTCGATATCTTCCCTTATAAACCGCGCGCTAAGGTCGACTTCTATGCCATGCCCCTTAATTTTCAGGCCGCATTTAGTCGCTAAGACCACTTGATCTCTCTTGCCTTTTATTGCCCTGCCTATGACAGCTTCCGACCTGCCGGAACCGTATATAGGGGCCGTATCAATAAAATTAATGCCCATATCCACAGCCGAACGCACAACAGCCTCGGAAACGCTATCATCCGTCTCACCCCAAAGATCCCCTCCGAACACCCATGTGCCCAGACATATTTCAGATACATCTACATCTGTCCGTCCGAGTTTCCTGTATTTCATGTTAGCCCTCCTTGGCATTTTATGGCGTTATTCCGCCTTCGGTCCGAAACAGCGCTCTCCGAAATAAAAAGCCGCGCAGCATCCTGAAATAATATCCGGCGGCACTGCGCCTGCCAGTACGTAAGATCACCACATCATGGTTTTTCCGGAAAAGATCATAAAAATTTGAGGCGCCATGACATGAGCATTATACATGAGCGAATAAAAAATTAAAAGAGTGCATACCCGAGCGCACGGCCTATGACCTTGCGATTTTTCTTCCCGGATGCGCGGTAATTCTAAGCAGGAAAACACGCCCCCATATGCCGCCCTATACGCTTTTTTCCGTTACAAGGAGCGCAGGATCTCTTTTTCTCTCGCCATAAAATCTCTGATCTCTTCGTAATTCACCTTTTGTAGCGGTATTATGAGATCTCCCGAAAGGATCTTTTCGATCAAGCTGGAGTTGTCATGTTCTCTAATCGCCTGGTTGAAATCGTCGGAACTTCCGATCCTC
>CAYMBK010000087.1:0-4204 GCA_964388645.1 uncultured Planctomycetia bacterium
TTCCTTATCCATCCCATCCTCCATATGTGGTTCCGCTCATTTACCTATGCAAAATTCGGAAAATATTTTCTTTATAACATCATCCTCTATGGACTTTCCGATGATAAGCCCTAAATGATGTACCGCTTCACCTATGTCTAAAGCGACGAGCTCCCGGGATGCGTCTGATGAAACCATTTCTACCGCCTTGCGCAGCGATGTCTCGGCTTTTTCTATACAGCCTCTGTGCCTTGCGTTCGCTATGATCGGAGACCCTCCGTCCGGCATCGGCTCTCCCGAAAAAATTTTCCGCGCTATGGCTTTCTCCAGCTCTTCAAGGCCCCGGCTTTTCAGAGCCGATATCATAGTTACATCTTCACACCCGAAAAGCCCGGCCACCTCGCGAGCGCTGATCGTCATGCCAAGATCCGTTTTATTGACCGCTATAACGGTTTTTTTATGTTTAACGGCTTCGTATATCCCCTTGTCCCGTCCGGTTATGCCGGATGACGGATCTATCATGAATATGACGAGATCTGCCGATGAAAGTTTTTCCCGAGACCTTCTTATTCCTTCCATCTCCACCCTGTCCCTGGTATCAACGATACCCGCCGTATCAGACAGCCTTATTCTGAATCCGTTGAGGTCTATGGACTCTTCAACCACGTCACGAGTGGTTCCCGCTATGGGAGCGACTATCACCCGGTCATGCCTCAAAAGGGCGTTCATCAGGCTGGATTTACCGACATTAGGTTTTCCGCAGATGACCACACTCAAACCCGACCTCAGCATCATCCCGCCGCAAGCGGTTTTCGCGAGTTCCGCCACTCCTTTAAGCGCTTCCTTTATCCCCTCGGATATCTCTTTTGACGAAGGCGCCTCAATGTCTTCCTGCGAAAAATCCAGGGAAAGCTCCAGCAAAGCTAGTATGTTCACAAGCGCTTCGCGCAGCTCTTCAACCTTTGCCGAAAGCCCTCCTCCAAGCTGTCCTAAAGCTACCCGCTGGGCTTTCTCGGTCTCAGCGGTGATAATATCCATCACGGCCTCGGCTTGGGCAAGATCTATACGGCCGTTAAGAAACGCCCGTTCGGTGAACTCTCCGGGTTCGGCAATACGCGCCCCCGCGAAAAGGCACGCGTCCAGTGTCTTTTTAAGAGACATTCCTCCCCCATGGCAGCTGATCACCACCACGTCCTCTCTTGTGTATGTCCGCGGCGAAAGCATGACCGACATAAGCGCTTCGTCCATTATATCGCCGCTTCCCGGATGCTTGACATGCCCATAATGAATTGTGTGGCTCTTGTACCCCCCGGGCGCGCCCTTACCGATAGGGCGGAAAACGGCACGGGCCACATCCACCGCTTTACTCCCGCTTATCCTGACTATACCTATACCTCCCGGCCCGAGAGATGTAGATATAGCCGCTATGGTATCGTTATTGTAAAGGCCCATTAGTCTTTCCCCGCTTTCATTATCTCGCGGATCTCCGCCGCGAGATAAAACGATCCGGCGGCAAGAATGAGATCGCCCTTGCCGGCGATAGAAAAAGCCCGGCCCAATGCGGTTTCGGCATTAGAGGCCATTATAACCTTCTTCGCGCCAAAACATACCGCTATTTTTTCGGGATTAGCGGCGCGCTTTGTCCGAGCCCTCGTTACGATTATTACATCCGCGATCTTTCCCAAAGCATCGCAGGCCCCTCTTATATCCTTATCGTCACAAAACGCCACGATAAGCAAAAGCTTATCATAACGAAAGATCTTTTTTATCGACCCGGCAAGCCTGGAAGCGCTCGCCGCGTTCTGCGCCCCGTCTATCACCACATCCGGTCCGGCCGACAACACCTCCATCCTTCCCGCCAGAAAAGCGTTCTTTATGCCCCTCTTAACGGCGTCTGCTCTTATCTCTCCCGGACGTGTCACGCGCCACATTTCTTCGCAGATCGCCAAAGCGACAGCCGCGTTCTCGGCCTGGAATTCTCCCGGCATAACAGTCCGGCAACCGGCGTACTTTCTGAGAGGCGTGATCACATCGAAAACCGATCCCGTGGAAGACATCTTTTTTATATCACTTCTAACTTCTTTCCCGGCCAAAAGAAGCCGCGCTCCTACGCGGGCACATCTGTTCTTTATCTGCCTTAATGCGGCGCTTTCCTGAGGTGAACTGACGCACACGGCGCCTTTCTTTATGATATCCGCCTTTTCTCTGGCTATTTCCCCGAGGCTATTTCCCAGCACATTCGTATGGTCGTAACTTATAGGGGTTATCCCGCACACGATGGGTTTTAACACATTGGTCGCGTCAAGCCTACCTCCCAGGCCCGTCTCAAAAACCGCCGCTTCGGCTTTACGAAACCGAAAATACCACATCGCCATAAGGGTTATCATCTCAAAATAAGTAAGTTTTGCGGCACCGCCCCCCAGAGCCTCTTGTACGCCGAAAAAACTCCCGGCAAAATCCCGTTCGCTTATCATCTTGCCGTTCAGCCTGATCCTTTCCCGCGGGCTTGACAAATGCGGTGAAGTATAAAGCCCCGTGCTCATTCCCGCTTCCTTCAGTATGGAGGCGGCAAAAGTGGCGACAGAGCCCTTACCCTTTGTCCCCGCAATATGTACAGTGACATAAGCGTTCTCCGGATGATACAATTTCCGCGAGGCCGCTCTCATCCTCTTAAGGTCGAACTTTTCTGAGTTCTTAAAACCTTTTTTTTCGTAGTTAACCAATGCGTCGAGGCCTCCGACGGCTTTTTCGTATTTTTTCATACATGTCACAGGCATGAGCGCGGTATCCCTGCCTTCGCGGGAGGACCCGATCGCTTTTTTAGCGGAAAGTAGCTCGACGGCACAATGGGCCTCAACCCGTCTCAATGCCTGAAATGCCTTTTTGAAGTGAAGACCATGGCTATATCCAGTTCATCACAAGCGGCTATGACTTCTTTGTCGCGGATAGACCCCCCGGGCTGTATTATGGCTTTTATTCCCGCGTCATGGGCCTTGTGTATGGAATCCGTTTTGGGGAAGAAAGCGTCGCTGGCCATTACCGCGCCTTCTGATCTCTTTCCGGCTTTTGCTATAGCGACGTCCACAGAATCCACCCTGGACATCTGGCCGGCCCCTATACCCACGGTCCTTGTTCCGGAAGCCAGCACAATGGCGTTGCTTTTTACAAAACGGGCTATTTTCCAGGCGAACATCAAAGTCCCCATCTCTCCGGGCAGAACCTTTTTCCGCGTCACTTCTTTTATATCACCGGGAGATACAGCGCACGTATCCTGCGACTGCGCCAGAAATCCGCATTGTATTTTTTTGATATCCACCCCGGGCTTCTGGCCGGCCGTCTGGGGGGAATATTTTACGACCCTCACGTTCTTTTTTTCTCCTAATATCTCCAGCGCCTTTTTATCATATCCGGGAGCTATCAAGCATTCGAAAAATCCGGCTTCGTCGACTATTAAACCCGCCAACTTACCGTCAACTGGCCGGTTCAAACCTATTATTCCGCCGAAAGCGCTCATCCGGTCGCAATCAAGAGCCTCCAGAAAAGCTTCACCTATGGTATCAGCTTCCGCGGCACCCGAAGGATTGTTATGTTTCACTACCGCCGCCGCGGGCATATCAAACTCTAAGACCATCTCCAGAGCCGCGCTCAGGTCGAGTATATTGTTAAAGGAAAGTTCCTTGCCCTGAAGAAGAGCCTCCTTGCCTATCCAACCCGGGAGATCGCCGCGGACAACGTAGAATGCCCCCTTCTGATGCGGGTTCTCTCCGTACCTGAGATCTAATACCTTATCCATATGTATAGCCATCTCCGCCGGAAGGGCATCTTCCCCGGAGGGAGGGCAAGAAATTTCCATGCGTCCGCTTCCGTTTTCTTTCGCGGCCGAGAAAAGATAAGAAGCCACCTTTGAGTCATACCCGCTTGTCATCTCAAAAACCCTTGAAGAAAGGCTTCTTAATGTACTTTCAGAAAGCTCGCCTGAAGATGAAGTCATTTCGGATATTATATCCCCATACTGCGCGGGTGAACTTACGGCGGCTACATACCGGAAATTTTTCGCCGCGGCCCTCAACATCGTAGGTCCGCCTATATCGATATTCTCTATCGCGTCCTCGAAAATAACACCGGGCTCAGCCACTGTCTTCTCAAAAGGGTAAAGATCCACAACCACCATATCGATAAAAGGAATTTTCCTTTCTTCCATCTCTTTTACATGGCGGCTATTTCC
>CAYMBK010000088.1:0-3387 GCA_964388645.1 uncultured Planctomycetia bacterium
ATCAAATCTCACATAACGCCCTGCTTGCGCGTTTCCGAGGATCGTCGCGCAAAATCCGCCCTCAAACATTATTTTTTCTCCCGGCGCTATTTTTTTAGAGGGCTTCACCAAAGCGGTGGGAGTATCGGAAAATGGGTCTATTAAAAATATCTCAACCTTGCCGCCTGTTTCCCTCTTTCCGTAAAGCCTTGCCGGGATCACTCGCGTGTTATTGACGACAAGACAATCTCCCGGTAAAAGAAATTTTCCCAGATCGCTGAAAATAGTCGAGCTTATCGTCCCGGTAGCTCTCTCCACGACCATCAGTTTTGACGAATCCCTCTTAGGAAGCGGATGCTGGGCTATAAGCTCACGGGGGAGTTCATAACTAAACTCACTTACTCTCATATCCCCCCATGCACTTCCGCTTTTTAGTAACGAGGAACGCGAGGCACAACATCGAAACGGTATAGTATAGCCATAACGATGCCCTGAAATACACCGGATCGTACCGAAAAACCGCCTCGTGTTCTCCGGGAGAGACCTTAACGGCCTTGAAAAGCCTGTTTGCCCTCAAAAGAGGCTCGTTTTTACCGTCAACCGTTACCGTCCAGTACCTGTCATATCCGTCGCTGAAATACAGATAACCTTCCGACACGGAACTGAAAAACAGCTCCACACGGTTAGGTCCGTAGTTGTTGACCGAATAAGAAAGATCGCTAACGCCCGCGCCATTTGCCGGTAATCCCCCGGAAGGACGGATCCATCCCGAAAAAAGGCCGATATCATCCACATAAAGCGTCTTTGAGCTCAGCTCCCCAGACCTCAGCATAGACCAGTATCTGCTTTTGTCAAGATACTCGGCTTTATCGTAGAACCTGAAAACCGGCCCGGAAATAGCGCAATCCGACCTCAATTTTTCTCTGACAGAAGGAAGATGTTCGTAGAACCTCTCCGGATCAAAGAGCCTTACCATCATGTCATATTCTTTAAAACGTACAAAAGTAGGATCGTCTATTCTGTACAGGTCGCTCAGATCAATGATAAGATCAGCCGTGGAAATGTCAAGATCGGGCCTGTAAAAAATATACCTGTGTATTTCTCCGGCCTTTTCCTCCCCGTCCTGTCCGATAACTCTTTCATAAAAAGCTAACTGCCCCGCTTCTATATCATCCCGCAAGGCGGACCTGAATCTAAGAAGGCTCAGCAGCGCCGAGATAACATTGTCTCTTTGTTCCCATCGCGTATTGTTATCCAGAGAGGAATATCCGGCTTCTATGCCCTGTCTTATAAAAAAAGTTCGGTTCTTAATATCCGGGAAAGAAAAAAAGAACTGACTTTTCAACGCGAATTCTTCCAGGATTATCTCCATGACCTCCAGGTACGCTTTTCTCTCCTCTATGCCCCACGTCCCGAAAGAATAAAGCCCGGTCTCTATAAATCCTTCGGGATCCGACGAAACTGCCCGCGTCTGGAGAGGAAAAACGCCGTCCTTTATCTCAATGGACATCGCCTCCAGGTCCGCTTTTATGTATTCTTTATCAAAATGCACGGCCATGCTGGAATCGAACGCCGTAAAGGCCTCATAAAGAGCTGGCTTGAAATACCGGAACTGGTCTTTCACCCGTAACTTATAATTTCTTTTTTCCGGGACGATCATTTCGCTTTTTCCCTCGTTGAACCCCACTGCTTCTCTGGGCAGTGTAAAGGCCGGTAAAGCCATATGCGTGAATACGGCCAGGTCCAATACCACGAATGCTGCGAAAATGCTCACCGCGAAACCCGCCTTCATCCCTTTTTTCAGCATTTTCTGGCATAATATGGCCGCCGCTGACATCGCGGTGAAAAGCAGCGTAATGTACATGAAAGAAAAATAATAGGAGGTTTCATTCTGCATTGCTCTGGCCTTGTTTTTTTTGTACGTACTGTTCCATAAGAAAGTCCGCCCCCTGCCCGGTAAAATACATCAGACATAAGATAAAAAAAGGCTGGAACAGCTGCATATGCCTCGCGAAGACAAGGAAAGGAAAAAATATCTTCCCCGCGGCCCCCATTTTTAAATGGCCACCAAGCATGAGAAAAACGGTGGCTGCCGTGGCCAGAAGAAATATTTTCTTGAACCTGCCGGATGAAAAACATAGACCCATTACCGCTAACATCAATGGCAGTAAGCCTATATACAAATGGCCTTCCGATATGCGCTGTCTTTGCTCTCTCTGAACGTCAGCTTTCACTATCCTTTCGGGAAGGACAAGAGACAGAAAATCCATGGGGGTCGAAGCGACCCCTCCGGCTGTTTCGGTATATGACGTGCTCTCGGGGTCTCCGTCTCTCCGGAGAACTGGCACCGATCTGTCTTTCTCTATGAACACCGACAACACCTGGAAAGATAACGTCAGTATGATGGCCGAAGCGGCCGATAGCAAAAGAACCTTGTGTTTATCCTTGAAAAGCCCCATAACTCTCTTCGGTTCCGTGAAAACCGCCGCTAAAACGAATACCTGCATAAAGGTAAGCGTATACCCTGCCTGATAACTGGTTATAGACCACCCCGTAAACAACGCCAGGCCAACGATATTGTAAAGATCGAAACACCTGCACAGCCTCAACAAGAACATGAGCACCCACGGCGTCCACATGAACGATGTCATGAGCCCGCATTGGCGCATAGCCGAAACGCCGAATGACGACATTAAAAAAGCCGCGAAAACGACTATATTGCTCACGGTATAACGGTTGACTTCCCGAAAACAAAAGTAGACCCCAAGTGACGATAAAAATATACGGAGAATGAAGTCCCAGTGATACATGCTCAGAAGCGACCCTTTGATAAAGAGATTGATATAAACCACCATAAGCGAAGGCAGTTCAAAAAGCCGGGCTATCCCCAGATTATAGTAAAAGGGCTGTCCCGAATAATTGTAAGGGTCCCAGTAGGGAAAAACCCCGTTGAGCATAGAGTTATAAAAATATCTTATGAGGCCGTAATACCATATCGTATCGTGGGCGAACATTCTCTGGCCTGTGAAAAGAAGAGGGTAAAGCACCAGCAGGTAAACAAAACCTATCAGCAGCAGGGACACGGCTTCGCCTGATGACACCGGATCAGGTTTTTCTCTTTTCATGCTTGCCCTTTAAACGAAGTTAATATGCTGCGGCTTTTCTCCTGCCGGGACAACTGGCATCTGCTCCCCGTTCTTGATATCCCAAAGAAATTCATTTACCTTATGCTGAAGGCAAAGACAACCGCAATCCCTGTTAGCATCGAACCGCGGAGAAGCTATCTCCTTCATCACATCCCAATATCTTTCACTTTCCCATATATCCCTGAAAGACATATCACAGATATTCCCGATATGGAACCTCTTGTATCTGTCGTTAAATAACATCCCGCATGGAGCAACAAGC